>JAVVGG010000025.1:0-15319 GCA_032249275.1 Desulfurococcales archaeon | reverse complement strand
TGCGAATGCCTCGTAGAGAGTTCTACAGAATTCTCATTATCATCGACAGGCTTAATATTCCTAGGCCTGTAGATCTCGACCTCCTTCTCTAGGGATAGGTGGAATATCGCCCTCCTACCCCTCCTATCAAGCTTGATCTTAGCATGAGATATCGGCTTAAAACCTCTTGTGAGAAGCTTATAGAACTCCTTAGAAGGCTCTAGATCTATGCGCACACAGCCCCTATGGGTATTAATAGCGACACTTGTGAAGAAAGCGTTCTCGACACCATTTATATTGATCTTAGTTGGGTTTACTGGTTTCCATACATGATCATCAACTTGCCATAGGCTAATGCTGTTGATCCTAGGCACCAGTTTGTCCCCATCATCTCAAGATCAACTTGATCCCGAGCGATCTCCCAAGATCCTCTCCAGAAATATCTCACGATCCCCATACTCCTAAGATCCTTTTTCCCCAGACCTAGATATTTAACGATCTCATTAAAGATCTCCTCGGCATATTGTCTAGCCTTGTTCCTCCTTAGAGAGGATACCCTTCAGTTGCATCCTGACAAACTCCATGTATATAGTGGGATGGGATATTTGGATAGATATCCCTTAGCACTCGATACCTCCCATTCCTCAGGATACAATGATTTTCGATGATTTTTCTAGATGCGTGGGGAAGCACATTTTCAAGCACCTCGCTATATATATTAACGATCTCTTCTAATGCCCTGAATTCTCTCCTAGATAGCTTCTTTGAAGGCAGGATAGCGGTTCTACTAACAACTATCTTATCTCCTGGTTTGACAACCCACATCCACCTCTTATCCCTCTTTCTCTTTCCCCTAGCCATTAACCCTGGACCTTTCTTTGTTCCTAAACCTCCACTTAAACCAATAATTGATAATGGAAAGAATATAAAAGCATTCCCACTGCCATGAAAAAGAGTTCAGCCCGCTTCTACTGATCATAGAAGTGATCGGGTTCGTAATAGGAGGTTTTCTAGGATTAATACTACTTCCAATAGCTGTGGGCCTCGCGGTAGGCTCGATCTTCTTCTCGCTAGCTTTGACCCTAGCCGGAGGTCTATTGATACCTCTACTTGCAGGGCTAATTGGGTTTATAATGGGTGCTTTGCTATCAAATCCCATATTATCTCTAGCAACTGCAGTTCTAGAAGGGTACCTAATATATATAGGTCTTCTCGGCATAGGCCTTGAAAGGGTAGTAACTGTTGCTGGAGGGGTAGTAATACTTATCCTCGGCCTCATTCTCCAGCTACGCTGACAACTTCACACCTCAGAAGACAGGGCTTCGTATATTATGAAGTTTAATTTATTATGCGATCTTCCTTAGATGTTCTGCTTTAGAACTTAGCACCGCGCTTAGAGAATCGAGCGATATGTATTTGCCGGTTAATATGGGCTCCTCTCTTACCACCCATCTTCTATGTTGTGCCTCTCTAAGCTTTTCTACTATTATATTCCAGACTTCTAGATCCTCTAGCTCGTAGATCACTAGGAACTCGTTATCATCTAAACCATAGCTATAGGCTGTATAGGATCTGATCTTTTTGCCTGTTGATAGAGATCTTGCTTGTGAGGCATGCTCAGCCATGATCTTCCTCCTCTCCTCAAAGGGTAGTAGGTACCACTCAGGGGATTTTTTCATGGGATATGCAACAATATATTCATAGGGATCCTTTGAAGCCCTCGCCACATATTCCCTCAGATCCTGGTGTGGGAGGATATACTGGGAGGGTCTGTAGACGGCGAGAAAGCTTAGCACCTCGTCAAGGTAGCCTCCATATCTACCTCTTAAAACGCTCCTAAACCTAGCTATCAACTCAGGCGTGTCTGATGAAATCCACACCAAAAGATCCATGCCTGCCCTCAACGGTATATATAGATTCGCTAAGATAGCCTCCTTAAATATATCCCTGAGATCCGATGAAAAACCCTCAGCAATATCGTCTCTGGAGCTGGATAGCCAGAAGCTCCTGTGGAAATTCAGAGTCTCTATAAACATATACATAGCATCACCTAACCCTCTCCGCTTAGAGGGATATAAAATGGGCTGAACTAAAGCTGGTTACAACCGGTTACAACCAAAGCTCATCCCTTTTATGAGAGCCAGGCTTTTCGATCAGTAGATTTATTTGAATTGCCTTTGTGAGAGTGTGAGCTTCGGGTTTAATCTCTCCTCCAGCGCCATACCCATCAAAACGAATCCAGCCATATAGCTTGTTATACCAGTTATTGGTGCGAAGAGCCACCACCAGGCACCATTTATCAGTGCACCCTCGTTATATGCCTCGTTGAGCATTCTACCCCACGATGGTATGTTGGGATCCCCAAAGCCTATGAACTGGATTAGAACCTCTGTCGATATAACCCCTGGGACTAGTGATACTAGACCGTATATTGCTAGAGGAGCAAGCCTGGGTATAACGTGTTTCCTCAAAATCCACAGTCTACCTGCACCAACTGCTATAGCAGCCTCTATATAGGGCTCCCCCCTTATAGCCATTGCCCAAGACCTAGCTAGCCTAGCTAGCCCTGGCCACGAGACGAGCACTATTAGCCCATATAGCACTAACATAGACCTCCCTAGGACGGCTGTGGCTATCATTATTAGGGGTAGAGCTGGTAGAAAGAACATTGTATCTGTTATAAAGGTAAGCACCTGATCCGAGAACCTCCCAACCCTGAAGCCAGAGATAGATCCTATAGATATAGCTATCAGAACGGTTGTAGCCGCAGCAGTTAGCCCAAAGAGGTTAGCAACCCTCGCACCTTCTATGAATTGTCTCCATATATCAGATCCCTTTTGATCTGTGCCCATGAAACCGTGGGCGAGACCTAGGATCTTTACTGTGATGCTTCGAACCTCGAGGGTTATACCTCCACATCTAGATTGATCTATGCATGTGTATGTTATATTTATAATACCCCTTATCCTTGTTCCCCGATCCAATAGTAGATCGCTTACAGGGTTGACCAGCACAGGGATCGGGGGTTCTTGGATCCTATTTAGGAAGGGGTATGGAAGTCTTATTGATGAATTATATATCTTGAACCCCCCACCCTCTATCGTTTCTTCAGCAAGAAGAACAGCATATCTCCCAGCGGTGATGTTATCTTTCATACCACCATACTCTACTGTGACGATCCTGCCAAGGAGGTTATCACTCACTATAGATAGGTTAACCCTATATCTCACACTATATTGGGAGGAAACCTGCATGCTGTATTCAATCACCATGGATCTTGCGGGCTTGTATGGATATTCAAAGCCTGCAGACGCTATAACATATGATCCAGGTCTTTTAAGGCTTATATTAAGTGAGTACCGATCATGACTGTTTATAGTTATATATTCGTTAGAGCTCTCTACATGCCATTCCTCTAGCCTCTTAATGATTGTAGGGGGCAGTCCCGGCTCGAATATATATGCAACCCATATAGGCTTGGCAAGGTAATCTGCTTCCCACATACTCTCGAAGGACCCTATATATCCGGCTAGCATCGAGTAAGTACCTAGGGCTGCATAGAAGACGACTATTGAGAGCCCAACATAGAATTTCACCCCTAGTGATCTCCAGCTTGCCCCCTCTGTAGCCAATGGGATCACCTTGTATAACCCGTGATCCCTTGTCTAACCCTTGGATCTAGGATCGCGATTAATATATCAGATATATATAGAGATAGCGATACCAACATAGTGGAGATCACGAAGAAAGCGTTCATAACCGGGATGTCATTGTTCTGAATTGCTTGATAGGCATAATAAGCAATCCCTGGCCAGGATGAGACTATCTCCAGAGCGATCGAGCCGCCAAATATAGTTGGCACGGAATACGCTATCTTAGTCATTATTGGGGGCCTTATGTTAGGCATAACCTCTGATCTAAGCACCCCCCATTCTGAAAGACCCTTAGCCCTAGCTGTGACCGTGTACTCCTCTCCTAGCTCGGAGGCGATTATGGTTCTGAAGAAATATGCCCAGACACCGTAGAATGATAGTATAGATGCAATGTATAGAGGGGAGAGATACCAGATCCAATACCTTATATCATGAACCCCTGTAATGCTCGTTGTCGGAGCCTTAACGGGTAGTGGGAGGATATATACACCCCAGGATACCTTGGGTATGTATGCGAGGAAATAATAGATGATCAGGACGAAAACCCATACAGGTACTGAGAAGCTTGCCAGGCTCGAGATCGTTACCAGGAAATCCAAGACCTTCCCTCTAGCCTTCGCAGCAGCAATCGCAAGATAATACCCTACGAAGATAGGGATTACAACCGCGAATATATATAGGGCTAATGTATATGGAAGTCTCAGCAAGATCTCTGATGAAACGCTTCTCATAGACGTTAACGAGTATCCAAAATCAAGGGTAAAGGAATTCTTTATAAATATAACTAGCTGATCTGGGAGGAGAGGCCTCGAGAGTCCGTATGTAGCTGAAAGCATTGAAACCCAACTCGCGTATCCAGGATCATCGGAGGATCTAACAACAGCTCTAAAGAGAGGATCTAGAGACTGGGTAGGCAGAAAGGGATTGGCTCCCAAAGCAACAGCGGGTAACACTCTAGTCAGGAGAAAGAAAACCACTAAAGCAGATATGAATGTTACAAGCGTCATAATGCCTCTAATAACTATATATCTACTAAGCGACATGCAGCCCCCAATACAAGTAACATATTAGAGATTAAATATTGAGATTGAGATCCACAAGTAACCATCAAAAACATTCACAGCCGAAAAAGACAGATGTTTAACTATAGCCTCAACTCCTCGTAGAATATGTTAGCTTCTATATCCCTAACTTCTCCTCTGTTTCGAAGGAGAGGTTCCACCCTAGGTAAGAAGGTTTAGGGCTGGATCTCCAGGTCTCAACTAGTTTGCTCTCCATAAGATCTTCTTAAGTGTATTACTTGTATTTAGGTTAATATATATTGGAGATCTAATAATCAATTCAAATGCTATTGTGATGAACGATAGCTTAGCAAAAATCGACCATATAATCAGATCATTATAACAACTATGTCGGAGGATCTAGCCTGACCTCCTCCCCTTTCAATTCTATAGAAGATCTTTTTGCTGGGGGTCTCCAGCCCCTTATTTCTATCCCTCTCTTCGAGGGACTCGGGGTTATGGACTTTATCATAGCCTCGGAAGATATGTTTAACCTTGTGTACTCAGCATTTCTATCGAGTATTGCTAGAGATTGACCTCCGAAACTCACTCTAATAGCTACCATAATCGAGAATACCAGAGGATATAGAGCTATAGATCTCCATCCCCGCCCTAGAAGGGCGGGTCTAGTGTAACCGGTAAATTTGGATCTGAGAGCACTATGGAACTATGATCTATATAGAACTTCGTCGCCTTTATATATACGCCTGCCATAGATGCTCTTTTGAGTAAGCTCGGCAATAGGGGGTCTACGCTGCTAGGGCCGAAGATCCTTGCTAGTGGATGGCCCGCTATAAAAACCAAATATCTATCTCTACCCTCTAGCTCAGAGAGGATCTCTACATGCCTTCTACCTCTAAGGCTTATGGTGTCAGGGTATCTAGCGCTCATATCGCTTGGATGGAAATATACAGCACTCTTAAGTTCTACAAGCACCTCCCTCTCGCCTCGTCTGAGGAGGAAATCGATTTTTGTCCCTCTAATCTCTACATCCCTCTTATAGACCTTATATCCTTCGAGCCATCCTATGAGGTTTTTCTCAACAGATACTACGAAGGCTCTCTCCTGCATCTTAGTATCTATGAGGGTCCACATATCTCTGTCCACATGTGATCCTATAACCCTCAACCTGGTTTTCCTACCCTCGATTCTGGTGCATAGAATTCTAGAGCCTCTATACAGTATGTCGGGTAACCTACCGGTGTTGTTGATATGCACCATAGCTTCTTGGGATCCACATATCGCTCTACCAACAAACCTATTCTCACGCCTTATAAAGATACATTCAATAATCTCATCAAGATCTATAATCTTCAATATGGGTTCCATATAGTATTGATTGCATACCGCTCTAAATATTAGAGGCACCTTATTATAACTAAGAGCCTCGCCTCTTTAGGGCGAGGTGGTCAGATAAACAAGGATCTAGGCTATATAGATAATCCGTTTAACTTGATCTCCGCCAATATACATCTGAGGCGTGAACCCTTAATAACTTTCTTTGCTTGATTTGTTTAGAGGATATTGCCTTGGGTATTATATTTTTAACAGGTTTCTACCCACCTCCTGAGAACGCCAATGGCGTTAGAATACATTACTTTGTTAGAGAGCTTAGGAGAAGAGGATATAATGTTACTGTTATAAGGCTATATCCAAGGATCTTATCGAGACCTATTGAAAGAGGTAGCTATGGAGAGACTATTATAAATCTCAAACTCAAGAGATATACAGGGCTCATTGATAGGATCAGAGATCTCGCTAGCGTGGTGCTGTCTCAACATATAGATGGGATCCTCGAAAATATCAAAAGTCAAAGACCATCACTCGTTATAGCTTCTGTACCTCCTATAGAGGCCACATATCTAGGCTATAGAGTTTCAATAAATCTGGGCATACCCCTAGCTATAGATGTGAGAGATCTCATAGAGTTTCACAGAGGAGATGGCTTTATAAGAGCTATTTATAGAACTTACTCAATGAAAAAGATCCATAGGATATATAGGGAAGCAGATCTTGTTGTTACAACCACGGAAGCCCAAAAAGCAGTTTTACAGAGCATAACAGACCGTGGAGATATAGTTACCATCCATAATGGGGTTGATATAGAGCTTTACACGAGGATCTATGATGTGGCTACGCAGCATAGAAATATAGGAGAAACATATGAGATTGTGTTCCTCGGAGATCTCAGCTGGAGATACCACATGCTTGAGGAGATAGTGGAAGGCTTTTCACTAGCATATAGAAGATTCAATGTTGGAAGACTAAGACTTAAAATAATAGGTGATGGTGCTTTAAGGAAAAAGCTAGAGGTCATAATAAAAAGACTTAGACTCCAAGACAACATATCTTTAAAGGGATATCTAGATCGAGAGACGCTTGTTAGAGAGCTAATAATATCTGACCTAGCGATAACAGGTCGGCCCATGTCTAGGGATCTCTGGAATATAACTAGTATGAGATCCACAATATATGAATATATCGGCGCAGGACTACCAATCCTGGCGTTCGGACCTAAACACTCATATATAGAGAAATTTATTGAGCACTACTCATTAGGAATATACATAGCCAGCAATGATCCTATAGATATATGTGAGGGCATCCAATCGATGATCCATAGGCTAGATGAGTTTAACAGAGACAAAATAAGATCAATAGCCAAGATATACGATAGAAACCGCTTGTCAAGAATATTTGCAGATACTATAGAAAGTCTACTATCGAAATAATTAACCCAGTAGCATTATCTCTTAGAGCATCATCTCTCATCTGTATTACCAGTTACGCTTCTTGCCCTCCTCCCATGAATACCAATGTGTCCTAGGGTTTCTATACATGCTAAAAGAAAATCCGAAAACCACGATCTCCAGCCAGGTACAAATAAGTTGACGAGATTGTAGAAAATAGATGATATTATTTATTGATTCGCTATATCCTCTATATATGCTCTATATCTCTCGATAGTTCTCTCAAATCCTATTAGCTCATCGGCTATCCTCTGGGCTCCCTCAGAGATCTTGTTTCTGAGTATCCTATTCCTCGAGAGGATCTTTAGAGCCTCAGCTATACCCCCGATCCTCTCGATAATCACAACATTCTCGAGGTGCTTTAACCCCGGTATAATTAGCTCGGCTCTCTTAGATGTTACAGTTGGCACCCCATATAATATTGATTCTATCAACTTTATCGGCACACCTCCACCGCTTACTATAGGGGCTAGTGAGAATGATGCACAGCAGTAGAGGGATCTCAGGATTCTATCTGGAACTATCCCTAGGATCTTAACCCGCTTATCAGAGATCCTTCCTTCCATATATTTCCCTATCCCCCCTACAACAGCTAGATCTATCCCCACTCCCCCCTTATAGATCCCATTCAGAATATTATAGAGAGCATCGACATTCGGCTTATGAGGGCTTCCAACAAACAGAGCATAGCTTCCACACTCAAGTCCTAGACCTTTTATCAGCTCCTGATCCCTTGAGCTACAATCCCTTCTAGAACCCCTTACTGTCGGACCTAGATACTGTGTCTCTAAGCCATAGAGCCTCTTAATGATCTCCTTATCTCTCATGGATATCACAACTCTATTAGAGATCATAATCAGCGATCTCCGCTCAACAACCTTCATAGATCTATATGCGATGTCTTTGAGATAGCTATATGATAGCGAAGCTATATATTCGGCCTCAACATTGTGTAGCCTTAGCACTGCTTGAATGCCTCTGGATCTTAGGAGTGAGCCTAGATGTGAGAGGTATATCGTCTCAAGTATGGCAAGATCATAGCCTTTGGAGTCGATCGCCTCTGCAAGCTCTTGATAAACCTTGCTTATTCGATCAACCATGGATTGAGCTGCAAGCTTGATGAAGAGGAGAGCCTCGTCACTAGCAAGCGTGAGGATCCTTGGTAGGAGAAGCAGAGATCTCCTGAGGAGATCTTCAGATAGCTCTACACATCCAACCCCCTCTAGTGAAATATCGTCGGGACATCCATAGCCTCTCCTCGAAATATTATATATATCTACATGGAAGCCCTTTTCCTTTAAACCAACGGCTAGATCTATAATAATTCTTCTGCTGCCAGTTGGCATAGGGCCAATAGGTCTGTAGGAGATCACAGCGATCTTCAATGGATCCAGCTCCGAGGAAGGCTCTATAGCTCCACCATAGATTGTGTATTTATAAGCTGTTTGAGATCCACCTCGAATGCGGCTACTGGGAAATCTATCTCCATCTTCTTAAGAACCTCTAGCCTGATCTCTCCAACCACTCCAACGATCCTCCCATTCACAATGATCTCTGCAGATCTACCGTCAATGAAGAGCGGGTGTCTCCGCGACCTAGTTCTCGGGGATAGGCCTAGAGATCTGAGCATCGAGAAAAGTGGTGCCTGTATATCCTCGAAGCTAACCTCATAATCTAGTATAGATGCGGCCATAGATAGCCCTGTCCTCCACCCGGTATATGTTGTTGGATCTCTAACCACTATATCCCCTATCTCATAGATCTTTATTGGTTTTGGCGAGTGATGTGTAGCTGAGAGTGTTATAAGAATACTTATAATTATTGAGGGCCTCGCAGCGGACATCTCGCTCGAAACAGGATTTCTGATCTTCAGAAAATCTGTAAAGCCTAGGTCTCTTAGCAGCTGCTCTGGAACTAACACATGCCTATACACCTCGGTGAATCCGAGCCCAGTCATTATATCCCTCAATACTCTCCTAAGGATCGAGCTATGATGTAACCTGCCTGGGAGTGTTATTTGAAGCGGCTCTGGAGATATCTTATTTAGATCTATTGCTACCGCTATATCCTCAACGAGATCCACGGGTTCTATAACATCTATTCTATATGATGGTATGTAGACCTCAACCTCCCTACCAAGAGGTTTTACGCCGTATCTCATCTCCTCGAGAAATCTGGAGATACTCTCCACCCCCAAACCCTCTAAACCTATTAGCGATGATGCCCATCCAACATCGAGCACCATTTTCCTCACCTCACCGACGGGAGCCTCTAGATCTCCCCACGGGGCATGTATAGATACCCTTTCTATAGCCCTATCCTCTGTACCTTCTGCAATAGTTGTAGAGAGGATCTCGAGTGTCTTCAAAACATACCCTAGATCTGTGCCTGTCACATCGATCAAAAGATCTCTTGTCCTATTCGTGATCCTTGTAAGCTCCGAATTAATCACCGGAGGCATGCTTATAACTTCACCGCCGCATACTATACCTGGCACCCTCCCATCCCTATTCGATATATGTCCATATAGCCTACCCTGTTCGGTCACCCTTAGGATCTCCTCCACCTTCAATGATCTCGAATATCCAAGCGGTGCAAATGTCTCGGTAGGTTCTAGCTCTCTATACATGCATTCCCTACCAGGAACCTTAGAGAGATCGTGAAGCCCTATTGCAACCTTCCTCCTCTTCCTACCTATTGTCATGTGGAGCTTCTCCTGAAACTGGATCAGCTCTTCTATGAACTCATCAGAGCTTCTAATCCCCCTTATAATAGCCATAGCTATATATGGTCTCTGAGGGACGTCTTTCACCTCTAATCTGTGGCCGCTACTCTTATAGGGATATCTGGGGAGACCAACCTCTATCCCTAGGAGCCCTTTTAAAGTTCTCGCCACACCCTCAGAGATCATCATATCAAGTCTATCGCTGTTAATCTCAACCTCTATATAGCCATTGCCAGCTCCCTCAACCTCTCCCTTCACTCTCATTAAGAGTCTCTCTAGATCTGTTTCCTCAATCTCCCTGCCCAAGAGGCCGAAGAGTCTTTTAGTGGATAGCCTTATAACTGGCAATTCTATACCACCTCAGCTTCTCGAGGGAAGGGGTGTAGAGTTCCCTTATATCTGATATAGAGAGATATGCCATCGCCAGCCTATCAACCCCCATACCCCAAGCCCCCACATTATGTTTCACCCCAACCATTCTAAGCACCTCCGGCCTAAACAATCCTGATCCAAAGATCTCTATATACCCCAAGCCCTCTATCTTAACATACCCCTCAACGCTAGGCTCTGTGAAGGGGAAGTATCCGGGTTTAAACACAACCTCTTTAAATCCAAGGGCCCTCGTAATCTGGGTTAGTATGCCTAGAAGCTTCCTCAGGCTCATATCCCTCTCCATGGCAATGCCGTCCATCTGATGGAACTCGGGGAGATGTTTAGCGTCTATTGTATCGAATCTGAAGACCCTCCCAACTATGAAGGCCCTCACCGGGGGCTCTCTATGTGTATATAGATATTTAATGGTCGCAGCAGTGGTTTGGCTCCTCATTATAAGTCTAGAGGCTATAGATCTATCGTATCTATATCCCCAGCCCCTCTCATGCTCTTTGGCAACAAGCTCTAGGAGATCCACGTAGCCCTTCAGATCTGCAGGAGGCGATTCGAGAACAAGCGTGTCATGAATCTCTCTTGCCGGGTGATCCTGTGCTTGGAATAGAACGTCGAAGTTCCACAGTTCTGGTACAACAAGATCGTCTGTGATCTCCTCAAACCCCAGCGAGACCATCACATCCCTAAGCATCTCTAGGAAGTCTACATAGAAGTGCTTATAACCCGGGTAGATCTCCCTCGGCTCGGCTTCAACATTATATGGTCTCAATATAATCTCTGATGGCTTTCTAGACAACACATCCTTGGATATCTTAGAGACGATCTGTAGGTTCTCGGTTCTTCTAAGAATATTATAGCCTTCATCGGTGACCTCAAAATATATCTCTCTCCTCTCCTCTCTAGAAAGCATCTTCCTCCTAACAAGCTCCTGGATCTCCTCGTCTGTCAGGGGGATTTCATCCCTTTCAACACCTGCAATGCATTTTGCAAGAACCTCTCTATATCTCTCTAGCGAACCCCCTCCCACTAGGATCAACATGTCGCCCTCAACCCTTACCCACCCCCTTCTTCTAGACCATGCCACCGCTATTGAGACCCTCTCCCTACCCATGGATCTCTCTGCCTCTTGGATAGAAATAGATCCTCCTCTCTCCGAGAGAAGCTTCAGAAGATCCTCTTCGGGGAAGGATCTCAGATTCTCAATACCCTCATGGGTGGTTCTATATATATATTTAGCCCTCCTCTCAACCCTCACAAGCCCCTTAGCCGATAGAGCCTCTATCAGAGACGCAATAGTACTCCTCGGTATACCGCTGGTTCTCGACGCATCATCTATAGAACCCCTTCCAACCATTGCTAGGGCTTTTAAAACCTCCCTCTCACCCTGGCTTAGAATCAGCTCCGAGCCTGAAAATTGAGGCCACCTCCACAGTATTCATAGTGTAGTATATATAAGCCCTAATATTAATTCACATAGGAGATCTTGAGGAGACGTGTGCTCAGAGACCTCGTGCTCCAGAGGATAGAGATCCTTAGGGAGCTATCGTTTAAAGCTATAAGAGAAGGAGATGTAGAACTAGCACTAACAGCCGGTAACCTGATATTCAGGCTAGCTATGAGAAACTCCATAGACCTGCCCAGGGATATAAAGAGAAGCTTCTGTAGAAAATGCAGGGCACCCCTGATCCCAGGGCTGACAGCTACCATAAGGCTGAGAAGCAAGGGTAAGAATGTCATCAGGATAGTTACATGCCACATATGCTGGAACATACATAGATTAGAAATGCCTAAGAAGTAATAACCACAGCCAAAGCTCCACTCTTTTCAATGTGAGGAGATGACGTATTATATTAGCCATGATGCTAAACTATTCTATAAGGATAGATGACAGCCCAGGAGAAGATCAGCGGCTCTGGTAATAGCTTATCTATAGATTAGGCTAAGCTTGAAGAGGTTGTTGAGAGGGCTGTTAAAAAGGCCAGGGCTGAAGAGCTAGGCGAGCTGGCTGAAGCTATTAAAACCCTGGCTGAATATATGAAAATAGGTTTGACAAGATCTTTGAGACTCTTGAGAAACATAGTAAGATATTGGAGCAACATAGCAAAATACTAGAGGAACATAGCAGGATTTTAGAGGAACACACTAAGATCCTTTAACCCCATAGCAAGACACTCGCTAGGATCGAGACTTCTATAGAATCTCTTGGGAGGAGAATGGGTATGGATCTTGAGGGGACGATCCTCAATATATATAAAGAGGGGCTTGAGGGAGACAAGCGGGTGGGGATCGAGCCTAGACGTGTTGAGAAGATCACGTTTAAGGATATAGAGGATAGATACCATAGGAAGGGTGCTAAGCTAGAGATGGATATATATGTGCATGATAACCATACTTTATAGAGGTTAAATCCCTAGCAGAGGTTGAGGATATAGAGTGGTTTGGGGAGAAATGCCATATATTTAAGAGAATACTAGGTAGAGAGCCTGATGGGAAGATAGTGGTGGCTCTGAACATAGATCGAGAGGCCCTTGAAAGAGTCATGGGGCTGGGGATAAAGGTTATATATGGTAACGTATTGGAGGAGGGCAAGTGAAGTGGGAAGGGCGATTACCCCTCACCTAGGGGAGATGAGCTATGCTTCTGGCTTTCCAGAGATATCTAGATCTTCTCTAGAGGTGTTATCCCCAGGGCCCTCAGCCCTATACCTAGAACCTGTCTAACTCCTCTAACTAGATATATCTTATACGCCCTCGCCCCTAGATTTGGCTCTCTGATCACTGGATCCTCTTGGTACCACGAGTTGAAAAGATCTGAGATCTTTATCAGCTCCGATGCTATATCCTCTGGCTTGAGCTCGTCGATAGCTTTTGTGAATATCGTTGGGGCCCTAGAGATCTCTATTAAAAGCTGTCTCCTCTTCTGATTCTCCTCTGCAGCGTTGTAGTCGATATCGTCTAGGCTAGGTCTCTCGCCTGCCTTCTCCAGTATGCTTGATGCTCTTGCATATGTATACATGATATATGGTGCTGAGTTCCTCTCGAAGTTGAGGGCTTCCTCAATTCTGAATGTTATCTGTTTAGAGGGTGATACAGATGCTAGCGAGTATTTCACAGCTGAAACCCCTATTGCTCTGGCTATATCTTCGCCTCCCCCGGATCCCCTATCTCTAAGTATTTCCATACTCCTTGCTATAGACATCTCGATCACCTCATCTAGAGTTACATATCTACCCCTCCTACCGCTCATCCTCTGCCCTGGGAGGGATACTATTTCATAGCTATAGTGTATCAGATTAGATGCCTCCCTCTTAAAGCCGAGTGCATATAGGGCTAGCCTTAGCTGCGCCTGCGGGAGGATCTGCTCCGAGGCTATTATGTTTATAACATAATCAGCCCCTGACTCTCTGAACTTCTTTATGCTATATCCTATATCTCTAACAGTATATAGTGTTGTCTCATCACTCCTCATAAGGATTAGAGGGGGTATCTCGAGGGTTTTCGGGAGCCTCAGCTCATCCCTTATCCCAGGGATCCTTAGTATCTCGTCGAATATCAGTGCTGGGGCTCCCTTGTGATATCCATAGTATCTCGAGGATCTCGCTGCTTGGATAACCTGCTCAACAATGCCCTCCCATGCCAGGTCGCTCTCAAAGTCCCATCTATCAAACTCCGCTCCCATAAGGCTAAGTGTTTTTCTAAAGCCTCTGAGGCATAGCTCTACAGCTTTTCTGAAGGCTTTAACAACCTCTGGATCTGATGCCTTCTCATACGATGCCATGAGTCTCGAGACCTCTCCCTCGGGGTTCTCAAGACTTGATAGTCTATCCATGAGCTTCTTGAATACGCTTGGGAATTTCTCGCTAAGCCTTGCAGCATCTGCCATGAGGCTGTCTAGCTCTCTGAGCTTCTCCATATAATCATTTGGGCTCTTCTCTCTAAGCTCCTCAAGCTTCTTTTTGATCGATAGGATCTCTAGGATCACGTTTGTAGAAGCATATATATATCCGATCCAGTGATCCTCCTTAACACCCTCCGGAGAATCTGGCATACCTAGCAACATATAGCCGAGCACCATTATAGCTACCTGCCTACCCATATCATTCACATAGAACCTAGTCTCAACACTATGCCCCCTCAGCCTAAGCATAGAGGTAATAGCTATCCCTAGAGCCGCGTTTCTACCGGAGCCTATATGGAGTGGGTGGACAGGGTTGGCAGATACATATTCTACAACATATCTTTTCGACTCCCTCACCCTTACAACGCCATATCCCTCACCATATGTCTCAACAGCCCTGAAGACTATCTTAGAAAGTTCAGACGCGTTCAACCATATATCTAGATAGCCTGAGACTATAGATGATTTTCCAACGTATTTGTTACCAGCGAGAACAGATTCTAAGGCTCTGCCAACCTCACCATGGGATAGACCCTTCCCCTTCAGAATGCTGTGAAGAGGTATGGCAAGATCCCCCAACTCCGGCTTGGAGGGGATCTCAACCCTAAGATCCTCAACAGACAAACCGAAAGAGGAAGCAACATCCCTTTTAACGAGACCAGCAACATAGTTGAAAGGCTCCTCAGGTATCTCCACAGCAACTTACCAAATAGAAGCTATATATTAGAACTAATAAGCAGATGCATAGGAGCTCGCAACATATGTGGCGGGCCCGCGGGGATTTGAACCCCGGACCGCCGGCTTCACCGGCAACCTGGACCAGCCTTTAGGAGGCCGGCGCTCTATCCTGGCTGAGCTACGGGCCCA
>JAVVGG010000024.1:0-16580 GCA_032249275.1 Desulfurococcales archaeon | reverse complement strand
CGTCGTAGAAGGATTCGAAGATGATCTGGAGGAGAGGCTTAACAACAACCTCCCCCACCATATATAGCGAACACGGGGAACATCTCCTTCGGAATCTCCTTCGAAGCAGGCAAAAGCCTAGTACCAAGACCAGCAGCCGTGATAACAACCTTTAACTACGGGTTCCCAAAAATAGTATTATAAATTCGTAGTTATAAGGTAGAATGAACCTTAATATAGTTGGCATACCGGGTTATAGTTAGCATCACCTATATAGCGAAAAGCCATAGCAAATGTCGTCAATGTATCTATTATTAGAAAGCTGGAGAAGGGTTAGGGGTTCCTGTTGTTTATAACGATTCTTATGATGTTCCTTGCTATTGTTGTGAGATTTCTAGTCTTAGTATTCCTAGGGTGTGTCCTGCTATTAGTGAGGATGCTGCTCCCAGGATTCCTAGTGCTATGTCTATGGGTCCTGGTGTTCTTAGTAGTGTTGCTAGGGTTCCAGGATCGATGTTTAGAGCGTTATGGTTTTTAGTGCGTGTCCCTGGTCTACTCCTTTAGGAAGGGTAGGCGGTGGGAGCTTGAAACTATCGAAGTTGAGATTTGATGAACGGCTCTCTACGGAGATGCGGTGATTTTTATCTGGATTTATTGATTATTGTAATTATTCTTTGTTTTCTATATGCTGCTATCAGTGATAGTGCTATTGTGTATATTGATAGAGATGCTATTATTGGGTTGAGTCTTATTCCATATGGTGTGTAGTTGAGTATTAGCCCTATTAGGGGGACTATTGCTAGGGATAGCCCTATTGATAGTGCTACTCTCTCTAGGGGTTTCAGATCTTTTTCATATGGATAGAGTGCCTCGACTAAGACATAGCCTGGGATGTATAGCGTGAATATGCTTCCTAGCACATATCTAAGCGGTGATGCGATGGAATAGATATTTCCTATATATATTGTGATTATTGTTAGGGCTAGGATTGCATAGACGCACCAGAGCCAGAGGCTGTAATCGATTCTCAGTAAGTATTTTATGAAATTGCTTGGAGGTGCGGGGTCTACAAGCTCTATTGAGCCTTTCCTCGTATCTTCATATACCTCTCTGATAGCTTTATATAGATCTCTTCCCGACATTTTTTCTCTAACTATCTTTTCTAATGTATATGTATCTAGATCTTTATCCCTATCTTTTCTAGAAATCCCGCGATCCCTACGATTACCTCGTGAGGGATACATATAGATGCACCCACCTCCCTGTGTATATCCAGTTACCGCTATCTATATCGTATATCCATAGCTCGAATATTAGTGCAACCCTGCTACTGGATACGTTGCCCACGATCCTGACCGGGATCTCTACCTTCATTGTTAGGTTCTCGTTATTATTTAGCAGGCCTCTCCAGCTATCTATCACAGGCTCTGGCGATGGGGAGGTGTTCGTTGGCAGGGTGTTGTTGCTACCCACCTTATAAATAATTTTATAGTATATAGGTCTGTCCATGTGGTTATAAACATATAGGCATAGAGTTAAATTGGATCCTATATTTACCTGGGCTGGATAGCTACCTATTTTACATTCCTCGTTCAAAAGCCCTATAGCCGTGAATCTCTCTCCCGAGGAGACGCCAATAATTGAGATGACACCGAGAACCGATCCTATTATCACTATCGCCATTATAACTGCGAAGACCTCATCATCCAAGATCATCTGGATCTCCTCCTCACAACCCAGCCCCTCCTAGTGTGAAACCATATGTAGAGGTAGATCCTTGGGAGGAGATAGTATATTATTGCTGGGAGCACTCCTATGAATGCTGCAGCTGAGTACCTAATTACAATATTAATTATGTAGAGCCTTTCAGCCTCGTCCTTGAGAGATATGATCTCGCTGTGAATCTCTCTGATCCTAATAATATACGTAGCATTGCCAGGATCCCTATCCATATCCCAGATAATATCATTAATCCTTCTACTAAGATTACCTATATCGAACCCCCTGCTATAGAGATACTCCAGATCCTTAAGCACGGAAGAAATCTCATCATCGATCATATCCCCGCTAACAAGTAAGAAAATTATCCGATCCCCCGAAATAAGGATCGCAGCTATCATAAAGGCAGATAATATCCTGCTAATATGTAGCACACAATCAACCTCCAATAAAACCGCTATCTACCTTGAGAAATACCCTGCACCCGATCCTCTTTAAGCTCCTAATAGCCAGCATAGAGGTTCTGCTCACAACATACATTGTCTCGAGATCGTCTGCATCGATCCAAGGCTCGCTCGGCGCTATAACAACACACCCTAGCTCTCTTATCTGCATAGATGAGAGAGCATCTATGAGATCTGAGGAGCCATTTACAAGATCTGAGATCGCCACAATATCCCTGGAAAAGCCTTGAGGATATCGGTTGGTATCGATGCCAGATCTAGAGCCCCTATCCTCCCCAACCCCTAGGATCCTTAGTATCCTCTGAAACTCTATGGGCTCAACATACTCATATAGATCCTCTGGATTCTTTATAAGAACTATCCCCTCTATGACATCTTTTAGCACCGATCTCAACATAGAAGGGGGATCTGTGTATGTATATACCCTCCCCTCTGCTATATTATATACATACACTGGGGATATCCCCCTCTGATAAGTTAGATAAGCTGTAGAGAGTAGTGAGGAAGCAACACAGTCACATGTATAGGGTCCCAGACACCTTGGATCCCAAGCTATGTAGAGACCCTCCTCAGAAGACTCTCTGAGATCCTTTATCATTAGAATCAGCCTTCTAGCGGTTGCTTTCCAATCAACCCTTCTAAGAGTATCCCCAGGGCTATATTCTCTTGTATAGTAATATTCGCCGGAATCTGTCCTAAAGATCGGGATCTTTAGGAGAGGTGGGCTCGTGCTTGGGTTCTGAGGAGCTGAGCTCACAGCCCCGCTGATCCCGAGTAGTCTCAATATTCTGTATATCCAGTAGAGATACTCAGGGTAGACCTTTATAGATTTTCCTATATCGATATACCTACCTAATATGTAGATCTTCATGATGCTGGGCATGTCGATCCTAACCTTGCTAAGGATATATATACCAAAGTGTTTGAACTTAGCCTCTGCAGTGATCCTAGAGGATCCTTTGCCGGTACTCTCCACATCGTTTACAGAGATCCATGACGGATGATCCCTAAGCTCTATATTCGAGGAACACCCCTTAGAGAATATTGTTATCTTAACCCTCTCCCAAACCCACACACTGTCCTTCTCTAGATGTGTCTCCACCCTACACTTTCTATATAGATATAATGATAGAACGAGATCTGTCAACATAGCCACTGCTAATGATGCGGAGATTAATCCTAGTATTATGTCTTGGAATATGAGAGAAAAGATCGCAGTATTTATGAAAGATATTGCGAGGCCGAGGCCAAGCTCGCTCAAACCTATTCTGGTTCTCATATTTTTGGAACCTCGACCCTTGTCAAGAGATCCTTTATGAATTTAGCCTTATCAACCTCCTTCATGGGATCCCTGAAATATATTCTATGATATAGTACGTATGGAGCGATCTCCTTCACATGATCTGGAACCACGTAGTTCAGCCTCTCTAGCAGGGCTATTGCTCTCGAGCCCTTGAGAAGCCATATAGATGCCCTGGTACTTGGAGGAATTGATAGATCCTCGGATCTTCTTAGAGCGTCTATGAGATCGACGATATATTTTCTAATTCTATCATCTACATATATATCCCTAACCCTCCTCTGGAGAACCAGGAGATCTTTTGTAGATATGATAGGCGAAGATGCCTGGCTCCTTAGCACATCGTCTATATTATCAATCCTCTTCAGGATCTCCATTTCGTGCTGCTTATCAACTATCTTCGTTATATATGAATACGCGAATCTATCGGTTAGTGTTGGTGTGAGTGGATAGACACCCTCTCCAGCAAGATCCCCTAAATTGATCTGTGTAGCGATCACTAGAAAGGGTTTTGGAAGATCGAAGGTCCTTCCCTCCAGAGACACCCTACCCTCCCCCATAGCCTCGAGCAAAGCACTCTGAGTTCTTGGCGGAGCCCTACTAATCTCATCCACGAGGAGTATGTTGGAGAATATAGGGCCCTCCCTCAGGATCCACTCACCCTTCTGGAGATTATAGTAGTAGGATCCAAGTATATCTGTTGGGAGTATATCCGGGGTCATCTGAACACGCCTGAAGATCCCTCCAATGGATAGTGCTAAGAGCCTGGCTGTGAGGGTTTTTCCAGTGCCTGGGGGACCCTCTATCAGTATATGACCTTCTGTTAATATAGCTACCAGGAGGAGCTTTATCAGATCATCCATGCCCACGATATATTTCCTTATGAAACCAGCTACCTCTTCCAGTGAATCCACTTTCTTCTCAATATCCTCCATCACCTACACCTTCTTCCAAGAAGCTTTCTAAGGAGCTCTTTATCCCAGTCTGGATGCTTCTCCACCAACTCCTGAATCACCCTATCCCCAGCATCTCTGCAGCCCTGATTATTAGCACCCCTATATTTTTTATGTATTATTAGTATATATGTGAGAATAATACCTATGGAGAGGAGGGCATATCTATATATGGAATCTGCTAGTAGAGATAGCATGGATACGACGCTACTTCTAAGGGCTGTATAGCTTGATATTTGCCACTTATCGATAACGATATAGGGTTTATGTGGAGAGGTAAGCTTTTCAATGAATGTCTTGCTCTCACCTAGATCGAACATTGAGTTTATAAAAACACTTGGGTCGGAAAGCACATAGAGTATTCCCCCACCAATGTATAGTCTGTAGAAGATGCATAAAGGGCCTTCCAACCTCTTAACGTTACCGGGTTCCTCTGAGAGTAGCTCTAAATAGCTGAAAGCCGATGATCTACCCAGGCATTCTCCATCCGCGTTCCTGGATATATTGATCGCTGTTCCATAGTTCATATATAATCTATATCTCTCACCATCAAACTGGATCTCGACCCTGGGGAGATATGAATTTCTATACATAAATATAGGATCTCTTAGAACGCCTCTATAAAAGGATATCCCAGTACCAAGTCTGTCTAGAATATCCCGCCCAGATCCATAGTCATCCGCTAGAAAAATAACCCCTCCTCTAGCTAAGTAGCTCCTAATAGTCTCTATCTCCTCTGAGGTGAAACCCTTGTCTGGGCCTATAATGAAAACCAAAGATCTGGGGCCAATGCTATTTAGACCCTGCACAACTATCTCGGTCACGCTATATTTTAACACGAAGCTCTGAAGCCCATTATAGAGGGGATTATCCGGCGAGAAGTCGTCTGTAGATGGTATAGCGAGGATTCCTAGAATAATAATTATGATCGATAGTGCGATACCCATCAAAATGTATCTAGCTACCATGCTGCTCACCAATATATCTCCTTAACTGCTTCACTAGGTTCTCCACGCTGCTCCTGATAATGCTAAGAAGATCTCTATATAGGGGGCCTCCATATAGATATGCCTCTATCTTTGTGAATAGCTCCTTTATATATGGAAACAATAGCCCAGGAATCCTAGCCCTGATCATGTCTAGATATTCCCTATATGTGAGGTTCCCAGCGAATTGGATGCCACTTAGGCTCTCTAAAAACCTTATGAGCTCTCCAAACAATGGTATCTCATATGTACCTATAGAGCCTCTTCCCAAGCTCTTTGTCCTAGCCTCTACATTTAGCATATCCATATGGGCCTTGCGAACCTCCCTCATCCTCTGATAGCCCGATAGGGATAAAACAGCTATCAGAGATATTATAGCCCCGACTACCATGGTGTTGTAAACAGGGATCCTTATAAGTGTGTGGGTAACTCTATAGCCAGGATCGCTGGGGATCGCTGTTATACTCAAATCCACATATGATCTCCAATATATATGTGGAACCAACAATGCATATGAATCTTCAGCAACCCTATTGATCTCAACCTCTGGTGGTAGAGTTATCAATAGTGTTGCGTTCTGATCAGGCTTTATCCTTAATATAGAGCCCACCCCTGTAAAGACATAGTCAGGCTTCTCAATGGATATATTAATCCCCATTCTATATACCTGGATCCCCAGGATTATCTCTCTAGGAGCGATCATGCCTCTCGGATATGAGTAGATAGTTAGATTATATATTCCTTCTGTAGCGTTTTCTGGGATCTTTATTACTAGGTCGCCTCGCTTATAGAGGTTATATGCTGTAACATTTATGAGACTAGATCTGAGCCCTACCACAAGATCCATGTCACTCTCTAAAGAGATTCTCACATAACCCCCTGGAACCGTTTTGGTGGTATTTGCTGTAGCCTTTAATACTGGCTTTATATAGAATATGTTGATCGTGATGTTCTCGGATCTACCATATCTATATATATTTGCGTCGCTCCCATTAGGGAGGTACTCAGCATATACATAGATATAGTTCACATAGGTCTGAATAGTTTTTACAAGCTCGAACGATCCATATCTATCTGTGTTTGTAGCTATAGTATCGTTTCCCACGTGGATCAAGATCCTCCTGCCTGGAAGAGGTCTTCCATATTCATCCTGCAGAGATCCTTCTACACGTATAGCATCTCCAGCAGTTATATTCCTTGGGTAAACGTTTATCGATATAGATATGCTGAGCAGTCCTTCCTCAAGCTGTTCCTCTAATTGCTTTGCTAAGTTACTATACCTAGACTCTATATTAGCTATAGTTGTATTTAGATTCCTATATATCTCCTCAATGCCTCTACTTACCTGTGGAATACTCCGAGTCAATATCCGGGCTAGTTCTCCCAGCTGGTCTAGGAAGATCTTGAGATCGGCAATGTTACTCCTAGCAGATGTTAGTGAGGCATTAGCCCTCGCTATCGATCCTTCTTTCAAGGATTTCTCAGCATCGTTAAGCAATGCCGAGGTCTCGTTTATTTTCACCATGAATCTTGATATTGTCTCTGTTATCCTATTATATAGATCCCTTATGCTCTGCGGTATATACACTTCCCTTGATTGATTCAATATTCTTATAGCTGATTGTATGTCCCCTCTAACATTATATTCTGATGCTTGGTTCAGCATAGAGATCACCTGGTCTATGTTGATCTCTTCCTTAGCTGTTAAAGGATCGATATGCCTTGGAATGCTGAGAATACTGAGCACAGCTATACTTGGTATTGTGAGGAGCAATGGTAGAATGATAAGCACCCAACGAATTTTTGTGCTCATTTAATCAGCACCTCATAGATCCTTATCGAGACTATTGCGAAGAACACTATTATGAGGCCCACAGCCAGGACATCCATGATAACCCTCCTAGGTCTGAAAACAGCTTTTACAATAATGTATTCAAGGGTGTACATCGATATATATAGATCGAATCTCTTTTCCGAGAGAGACCAGAGAGCGTATGTTGTGATGGCAATGAACATAGCTAAAACAGTGTTAGCCAGATGATCCCTGCTTATCAATTCCAACCCTCATACTAATAACTATGTAATCTTTAGAGCTCTCCACATACTCAATACTAGCACTGCCCATGTAGAGAGCCATTATAGAGCCAACTATCAGGCCGTAGATGCCTCCTAAAGATCTCTCAAGCTTATATGGCGATGATAGTACGGGGCCCCTGATCCTGATAACACTTTTAGAATCTATGTAGCATTCAACGCCATCAGCTATATCCATATGCTCCACAATAATACGATCAATAGCTGAGCAAGGATCAGTGATACCCTCCACAGCGGTTCTATCTATGGGGGAGAATATCTTAATTATCGGCATGCCCCCAGAGATCGTTATAAAGCCTGTGGATAGCTCCTCAGAAGGATTCTCTATCTCCCCCCTTGATAAATATATATACACCTTATCCCCATAAGCCTTAAAAAGATTATGAGAAGAAACCCTCATAGAATCCATTATAGAGACTATATTAATAAACAAGCTATTCATCATAACAGCTAGCTCCCTAGATCTCCTAGAAACATGGGAAGGGGTTAACATTATCGATAAACCTACTATCATAACACCAATCCACAGAGCTACTAGGGGGCTGAGACCAAATACCATGTATGAATACATCCCTAAAATCAAACCCATAAAGGTTAAAGCTATACCGAAGCCCCTATAACTATCTACATACATAATAAACACCAATAAAATGCCGATTCATTCGTCTGATTAAGAGTAGGCTGATTGTGTATTGGATGAAGGATTTATGAGGTTCATGACCTAGATCAAGGATAATAGATCTGGCAATACTGGTTGCGAGACTATTCATAAGCATCAATACTATATTAATAAAATCTAATATAAATATTTACCTCTCCACAATATTTATCTCAAATGCTCAGCTAAATACACAATTAGTAGCTTGATAGATACACATGAGATTTGCTAACTTTATGTCGTCATTAACATTTCTTTCAGGGGCTAGGTCTTATATGATCAGCTCAGCATGGATCCCTGGTACTTGGAGTCTATGGTATATTTTATCCCAGGTATTTAGTTTGGATCTATCTGATCCTTGTTATTCTTTCCCAAGGATCTCCTTTTAGTGGAGTTAAACCTATCAATATTGTCAGTCCATAAGCTATTGTGATAATGAATATAGCGAGTCTTGCATATCTGGATATCTTCTCTGAATCTTCAAGAGCCGGCTTTATCATTATCTCTAGCGGTGTGTTGAGGTAAACTCTATATATAAGTGATAAATCTGACTGTGTAGCTATTGCTGCTACAGAGCTTACAAGGGCTATTGAGACTAGTTCTCTCGGTAATCCCCTATAGATAGAGTAGATTGTCATAAGAGCTATTGGCGGTACATATATTGAGCTCCAGGCATATAATGTATACCCTAGATAGATGTTCTCAAGAGGGTTACCTATTCTGACTATATTGATTAGTTTGTTTATTCCGTACATTATTGTATTTATTATTGGGTTTGCTATGCTTCCTCCTGATAGATTTCTAGTTAATGCCTCTCCTACTCCTACAATAGTGATTACCATGATTAACCCCATAATGGCTCCTTTCCAGTTTCTGGCAATGATATGGAACAATATCCATGAACAAGCATACATAGCGAATGTCCACGGATGCATCATGGCTATTAAGATTAGAAGTATTAAGGAGTATATGCCAGGCCTGCTGATCATTAGTAACAATGCAAAAGGCAGTGCAAGGCTGTTTGCCTGAAATCCACCTGCTATGAAGCCATACGTGGCGTGCCCAGATGCTGTGAAGAGAGCTATCCATCCGGAGTATTTTGGTCCATAGAGCTTTTTAGAGACTATGTATGAGGTTATAACTAGAAGATCTATAGCTATTATTGGGTGAACTATGTCCAATAGAATTACGGGTTCTCTTATAGCCATATTTAGATAATAGATCATTAGCAAGTATAAGGGCCTTTCCGGATAATTCTTCTCCAAAGCATTGTGCAGTCCATGGGAACCGGCTTCTTGTAAAAATTTAGTGTAAAAATAGGTGTCAACACTAACGGGGTATAGCCCAGGGTTTACACTTGGTAAGTGGGTTAGCACTATAAAGATCGGCGGAATCATGAGTGAAGCTATTAGTAGTATAGGGGCTCCTCTATCCGATATATACTCCATATTTCTTGCTATATTTATATATCTAGTAAAAAGAGATAATATACCCATTGGTATGAGAGTTATTATAGCAACCGCTCCTGGAAAAGACCATGTGATCCTTAATGGCTCTATATACTGTCTTAGATAACTTAAATCAGATTTATAGATGAAGTAATACATAGAAGATGCAATAGATACTAGTGACAATGGTAATAACCCCATGATGGTAGCTATTAGAGCATCTCTCAACCTAACTCTGGAGAGCGCTGCTGAGCATATAATCTGTAGAGGAATTAACAATAAATATCTAGAGTCGCCAAAAATCTCTAGCAAGGCATATGAAACAGGTAGAACCATGGTTGTGGATAGAGCCTTCATAGATCTCGATGAAATTGCAAACAAAACATTAAATATAATGAGCACTAAATAATCAACTAGATATGATCCAAGTAATGGCGATCCGGGTATCAAAAATCTAGTAACTCTCTCAACAGTTACAGGCGTATATAGCCATGAAGAAGGTAAATAATAAAATAGATAGATCATTAAGACACCGAGAAATACAACCCTAGCAAATCTCAACCTCATAAAAGCAACTACCACGCATTAAATACTACTAACATTATTAGCATTAATGTAGACATATATATCCAGCGGTACATCTTTCTCGGACATAAACTATAGTAGTTCTTATATAGATAAAACAACATCGACCCCAATGTTTTTTGCTTAACGATATCTAGTAATTATTTTTATAGATCCCTTAGGAGGATCGGCTAAGGCGCAAGCTCATCAGCATCACCTATATCAAATGGTCTCTGGTTATGTCTTAACTTCATAGCTTTCTATCAGCTAGCGTAATATAGTCCTAGGTATTCAATCTTATGCCTCAAGGCATGGAAATTAAGCATTATATATTAAATAGAATCTAGATTTTCTTAAAAATGTTCTTATTAATTAATGTCATTTAGAGGGCTAGGAAAATCTTAGAGAAAATATATTATTATATTCATGGGACCCTTATAGTGAAAAGATTATGGGCAACTATTAAAAATCAAGTATTTCTTCATTCTCTTTTTCTCTGGATCACGTATAGACCTATTAATATGGCTGCTGCAGCTACCCCTCCAACGATTATTAATGTTGAGTAGTCCCCACCTTTCGATATCTCCGGAACTTCTAATCCACCACCGACAACGTATAGAGCCTTTACTTCTCTGATATTTAGTAATCCTAGGATTGTCAGTACTGCTAATAGTAATCCCCCTACTATGGTTGCGTATCCTATTGCCTTTCTCATATTTTTACCCAAGTTTTCTTATTGATTACTGCGCTATTTAAAGGCGATGAATACAAATGTGTCATATTTAGTACACATGTACATAGATTTGTATCTAAATCTTATAAGATGACTTCTATACAAACTATTGATACCCATGAGTAGCCTCGCATCCAGTATTGCCAGATCTATTATCCTTGATCTAAGTACTGATTCTCTTAAGCCCTTTATAGAATATCTATCAAAACTATTCCCTATAATGAGAATTAATCTAGATCTAATTAATAGGATCTTTAGAAAAGCCCTTAGACTAGGTGCATGGACTATGTTAAAAGCATCCGAGAGGGCCATGCTCATGGCTCTTAGAAGATACCTAGCATCTGGGGGGGTGATCGTGTCTAGGAATGTGATCGAGATTGTTAAGAGGATCTATGCGGAGATAGAGATCCATAGTCTTAGGGGGAGGGCAATATTGGTTGGGATAATCACGTGTCTCAGAAGAAACATAGATCCACTATCGAGGGGAGAGGAAGAACTGCTAGTAGAGGGGCTGCAATATATAAACAGGCCTGTGCCTTACAGAACCCTATAGAATGGGCTGAAAGCCGCTGTCAAGAACCGGAGGAAGATGTCTAGCTTCGAGGTTATTTAGGTAGCTGCATTCATGGATAGAGAATCCAGCGAGTCTCTGTATTCTCATACCGCTGTTTGTAGTGTTGATCTTAGCTATGTCAGTGTGATTATCCCTACTCTTAATGAGGCCGAGGGCTTGCCAAGGGTTATTGAGGAGCTCTTAGGGATCGGGGTTCCCAGGGAGAGGATCTTTGTCGTTGATGGTGGTAGTACCGATGGATCTCCGGAGATAGCTATGAAATATGGTGTGAAGGTAATTCCCCAGAATGGCAGAGGCAAGGCTGGTGCCATAAGAACTGGGCTTGAACATGTTGAGACCCCGTATGTGGCTATAATGGATGGTGACTACACATACCCAGCATCCGAGCTGCCTAAGATGCTCTGCATGGCTAGGAACTACTCGATCGTTGTTGGTAGGAGGATTCCTTTGAAGGGCTCTATGAACCCGATCTACAGGCTTGGGAACAAGCTGATCACAACCTGGTTTAACATCCTCTTCGGCACGAGGCTAGGCGATGTCTTGAGTGGCATGTATGTAGCTCAAAGCGATAGGTTGAGGGAGGTTAGCTTTGAGATGGGGGGTTTCAGCGTGGAGAGCGAGATCCTTGCCCATATGGTATCTATGTATGGGGATGTGGGGGAGCGCCCAATCCCATATAGGAGGAGGGTTGGTAGGAAGAAGTTGAGAGCCTATCACGGGCTGTTGATAGCCCTGGATATCATGAGGCTTACATGGAGGTATAACCCGGCTTTCTTCATAGCCTTGATGGGATCGCTACTCCTAATTCCAGGCCTCATCCTAGGGGCTTGGGTCGGCTACTACTACTTCTTCGAGGGGATAGCGTTCTATGTTAAAGGTGTGATAGCGGTTATAATGAGCCTCGTGGGATTCCTAAGCCTTCTAATGGCTGTGATGGCCCTCTACCTCAAGAGGTTTGAGATGAGGATTATGAGGGCTATGAGGAGGATCTTAGAGGATGCTGGGAGGGGAGGCCCTAGAGGCTAGATAGCATATGGAGGAGGATCTTAGGAAGGCAGGCTCGCTAGCCCTCGCCTCGTATCTCTACCAGCTACTCGGATCCACGGTCTCCTCAGCCCTCCTAGCAGTTGCATCAATAGTTATTGCAAGGCTGCTCGAGCCTGAGGGATATGGGGTCTATAGCCTTTCGCTGGCCATCCCAGCTGCCATCTCTGGGATAGCAGATCTAGGCCTAGATCTCTGGATTGTGAGGACATCGTCTAGGATTTCCAGGGAGGGGAGGCTGGGGGAGGCCTTGGGCACATCGCTTCTAGGGATCCTCCTTGTAGCCCTCGCCTCATCCATCCTCTCACTCCTGGTCGCGATCTACTCGGGCTTCATAGCCTCCTCAATCATGGGTAGGCCGGGGCTCGCACCTCTAATAGCCCTATCAGCCCTCCTAATCCCCGCAGCATCTATAGGCGGGGCTTCCTCATCAGCCCTCCTCGGCCTCGGCCTCCCCTCATATATAGGGTTGACCCAGCTTGTTATGGCCTCCACAAAGCTCGCCTTCTCAGCCGCACTACTGGCCATGGGTCTGGGGGTATATGGTGCTATAGCTTCGCATGTGATAGGCTATTGGGTCTCATCAATATTCGGCCTATCAGCCCTCCTAATCCTGGTTGGGAGGCGGGCCAGGCCTAGGCTCCCAGGCCGGGGGGAGTTCAGGGGTGCCCTGGCCTTCTCATCACCCCTATTTGCTTCTAAGGTTGCTGGCAGCGCTTCCTCTCAGTATATATACTCTGTTATATCTAGGAGCATATCGCCAGGGGATCTAGGGGGTTTCCAGGCTGCCTCCAACCTCCTATCGCCTCTATCCCTTGTCTCGAGCCCAATACTCATGTCTATCCTTCCCGCAGCCTCCAGGCTGGGGGGTGGGGAGGCTATCAGGATATCGCTTCTAAGGGCTACAGCATACTCCTCAGCCCTTATCTCGCCAATAGCCCTTTTAACATCGATCCTCTCATATGAGGCTCTCCAGATCGTCTATGGCAGCGTCTATGCAGGCTTCTGGTGGATCCTCACTGTTCTCTCAGCATCCCACATACTGCTAGCGATCCTAGGATCGCATGCCACAGCCTCCTATACCCTTGTGCAGGGGGATTCGAAGTCGTATATGTATGCATCCATGATGGGGATAGCCTCCCAGGTTGTGATCATAACAATGCTCGTCCCCACCCTAGGAGTCATAGGGATCCTCGCCGCACAGGTGATCTCCTCAATATCGGGATCTCTATATCTTCTGATAAAGATCTCCAGGGAGCTTGGGATCGAGATCCGGGAGATCCTCTCGAAGAGCTCTATGCCAGCTCTAGCGAGTCTCGCAGCCTCCATACCACTCTTAATAGCATCGATCTCAGCCTGCCACAGCCCCATGGCACTAGGCTTGGCGGGCCTAGCCTATGCTGTGCTATACATAGCAGCCCTACCGATCCTTGGTCTGGGGAGGGCGGAACTTGAAGGGCTTCAAAAGATCCTTGAGGGCTCGGGATTGCTATCACGCCTGGCCGCGCCCATCTTGAGGTATATGATCTATATTAGGGCATTAGCAAGTAGAATAGGGATAGCAGTTTAGATCGGGCTAGGAGCCCGGGCATGCCGGATCTTCTCACACACTATGCTGTGAGCTTTCTGATCTCTAGCAGGGTCTACAGCATAAGGAGATCAGCCATCATAGCCTTTATAGGCCTGTTACCAGATGTCAATGCCCTTCTAAGGATCCATAGATGGGCTACCCATAGCCTGATCCTAGCCATAGCTGGTGGGTTGATGCTAGCAGCCCTGCTAACCCTGCTGGGTAGGAAGAGCCTAAAGATCCTATATCTCTCGATAGCCCTCTACATAATCCATATCATCATGGACATATTTACAGCCCCAACCCCACTACTATGGCCCCTAACAGGTGATGCCTACACCATTAGCCTTGAGGTGGATGGATCCGTTTCTAGTAAGGGGATCGCGGTTATACCATTGATAGAGCTCTCGAGAGAAGGGGTTAACTTCACACAGAGGGAAGTGATCGAAGGGCCTATAGCATCTCCCACAGGGGTGATTATCTCCATAGCCTCTATAGCAGCTATTACTGCAGAGAGGGCATTGAATATCGGAAAATCACTAGGTAGTGCTAAGGGGAAATCAAGCTTATAACATCTTAAAGTAGGTGGTGCCCGTAGTGGGTAGCCCGGTGTTTGTACCAAGGAGGATCGTTGAGGAGATTGAGGGGAGAGGCTTAAGTGTAGAGGATGTTCTAGTAGAAGTTCTCCCTAAGATGCTAAACCTTGATCCTAGGGTAATCGCTGAGTCTCGCCTGGAGCTTGCCGAGAGGTACCTTATTGAGGGTAGAGATCTTATCGATAAAGACCCTATACAAGCTAGTGAGAAGCTTTACAAGGCTGCTGAGGAGTGTGTTAAGGCTCTAGCTATGCACTTCAACCTAGAGGATATCCTGAGAGGCGTTGAGAAGAGGGGTAGGTGGGCTGTAGCTGATCTCGAGAAAGCTGTTGAGGCTATCAGCGAGAGAATTGGAGAGTGGGTGTTAAGCTCCTGGGCTCAGGCATGGTATCTCCATGTAGAGGGCTTCCACGAGGCTAGACTGGATAGTAGAGCTGTTAGAATTAGGGTACCCTACGTGGAGAGAATAGTTGAGGAGACGAGAAGGCTACTGGGAACCGGAGAGATGCAAGCTGTAGATGTTGAAACCAGTGAAGGAGAAATATATTAGGGAAGCACCAAGACATCATTAGGTTATTGGGCATCGATAGTCTCGAGAAGTTAGGGGAGGTAGTAGTTGAGAGGCCTGATGAAACCCACATTGATATTAGTAGGGATGATGTTAAATATCGTCTCAGGATGCTCGATGATTTAGATCACGGTAATCCTCGTAGGTGATGTTGTGGGGACAGCGTATTTAATAGGGTTAGAGAGCTAGAGAAGGTTTAGGAGGAAGAGATGGTCTCAACACTACTAGCCTATCAACCTAGTGTATCGTTAATAGAGGCTCTGGAGAGGAGCATGAGGGTTAGGTTGCCCAGGAGGGTGATAGAAGTATCACTGGCCGAGGGGTGCTCCACATAAGGTTTGATTACTCCAAGACTAGGGAGACCGATGTGGAGCCATCACCGCTTAAAACACCTGTGTTCATCTTCAGGAATGAGGAGAGCGGGGAGATAACAGCCCTAGAGATACTAGATGTAGATGAGCTACTAAGAGAGCTCGGCATAGAGAGCGGGGAGATAGCCGACGATACTGTTAACTAGTGATAGCGTTATTTGGGTCTCCCGCTAGAATCTCTAGTGTATAGCTACAATGCTATCACTATGCATTACTTGCCTAGATGGCTTTAACAGGTCTATTGCATGGCTAGCTGAGAGCTTCGCTAAGCTAAGCCATGAGCCTGATTTATAGAGCTAGACTATAATAGTGTCACCTCGTGAGAATCTATCGAAGCAGTTCAAAGAGATATAATGACCTCAATACAATGCTCTTCATATAAGACTTGAGCCCTAGATGCCAAGAATCTATGTTAGCGGATCTGCTCCTCTGGGATTTGATAGTTATTGAGATATTTAAAGAGCAAATAGAGGTATCACTTTGTAGAATGTAGCTATCATAGATGTGTAGAGAGGCTATTTAGCTGTTATGTGGGGTATGTAGTTTGTGGGGAGCCTGGAGAGTGGGTGGAGAGCTGTGACAAGGGTTGATAAAGAGGTCGTTAAGAGGCTTATCAACGAAGCTGAGGAGGCTTTAGACGAGATCAAGAAGATCTTAGCTGTTGATTTGAGCAATTTCGTGAACAACAGATCTCTCAGATATAGTCTTAGATACTCTATAGTCATGGTCGTTGAGGCTCTGGCTGACTTAGCTGTGGCTATATTGGAGAAAGATTTTGGGGTAACTGTCGAGTCTTACAGAGACGCTTTTCTAAGGCTCGCCGAGAAAGGGGTTATAAACGCTGAAGTAGCTCAATCTATGGTGAGGTTAGCTGGGCTTAGAAACATCATAGTCCATAGATATTGGAGTGTGGATGACATGCGCATTTACAATGGTGCCAAGAGAAGCGGGGTTGAGGC
>JAVVGG010000023.1:0-16674 GCA_032249275.1 Desulfurococcales archaeon | reverse complement strand
TTTAAGAAACGCCTTAGGGATGAGCTTATGAAGGATAATCCCTACGCAGCATTGGGTTGATGCTGTTATCAGGACTGCTTACTCCATAATCGAGTCTTGGGTAAAAAGATATTTGAGGGGGAGGGCTAGGAGGGTAAGGCCGAGGATTAGGAGGAGATTCGCTAGATGTAAGACCACGCTTATGAAGATAGATTACCAAGCTAAGAGCATAAGGATAACTCTAAAACCAGGGGAATATCTCTCAATATCCTGGAGATCAACGTGGTTTGAGCACAGAGTTAGAGGCTGGGCTGTCGGTGGGGCTATAATCTTTGACGACAGAGTGGTTATCCCCTTCAAAGCTCTGAGGAGATCTATGTTAGAAGGGTTATTGGATGGGATAGCAACTAGCTATTACTGGATGGCTACGAGCCATCAATAGGCTTTATACATGTAGATCTAAGGCCTCTCCAGAGCATTAAGATCTTGTATGAGCGTAAAAAGGCTATAGCACAAAGCAAAGGGTAGAAGAGAATTATGAGAAGTATGTTAGAAGGGAGAGGAATAGGGAAAAAGACTTTATAAACAAGCCCTCAGCAGGGTTGAGAATGCTATCCCCAAACATAGTTCATGTATTCGAGGATCTAGATAGGGAGGATCTCGTTAGCAGGAAGAAAAGGGGGAAGGGGAATGCTAGAACACCATGGAAAAGAATACATAAGAGGATGTAAGAGGCAACATTAACAGCTTCTGTGGATCCTAGCAACACATCTAGAGAATGCCTGAGATGCGGGTATGTTGTGGAGATCCAAGAGGGGGAGATCTTAGAATGCCCTAGATGTGGATTAAAGATGAATAGGCATAGGGTTGTATCTATAAACATTAGGAGGAGACACCTAGAAGGCAAGAGGAGAGGGAAGAGGAGAGCCAGGATGCGGGGATATCCCCACAGCTATGAACAGAGGAAGCAATGAGGGTGGAGCTGTGGGTCGGGGTCACCCAAAGCGGGTGGAGCCCTGTGATATGGATCCCGATGAAAAGGGATCCCGAGGGCTTTGAAGCCAAGGGAAGAGGGCTTGAAATCAAACAATATCAAGCCCAATGAAACCCTAACCCCCTAAACCCATATACGCCGGTAGGGCTGGTTAAGCTGTGATATCAGAGTATGGCAAACCTCGTCTTTTAAGGCGGGGTAGGATTTTTAAGCTTTCTAGGTAGATATTTATGGCGTGATGAGGTTATTTCTTTGAGAGTTTGGAGGTTGGTGTCAGAGTATATCCCCAACCCAATAATCTTGGGGATAGAGCCATTAAACCCCCACCAGAGGGCTAACACCCCAGACCCACCATAGAATTGAAAGGGGAGAGGTCATACAGCCTTCTATGAAATGCCCTGAAACATTAATAAGAGCCCCTAGTGGGCATAGAGTCTCTAGGCTTATAGTGGGGGGTGCCAGCTAAACCATTAGGCTTGAGCTTCGAATTCCTATATCTGGAATAATTATAGGGTTGAATAGCGGGTTCCAGCTCCTATGAATATAGATCTATAATAAATATCCTTTAGATAACTAATCCCTCCTTAGACTAAAGGGCGAGACCTACAGCTATAATTCCGCTTGGGCGGGTATGTCTCCCTTCCTTTTCAATTCTATAGAAGATCTTTTTGCTGGAGTCTTGGACGTTACAACTGAAAGCCTCGCTCTTCAGGGTGGGAATGGAGATTTACAAGCCTTCTAGGGTTTCGATTTTTTGGAGCCCAGGATGATGGGCTCCTGGGGGGATCTCTGGCCATCCCAACTGCCCCCCAGATGACAGATGTAAACCCAAATAGATGGGGGGAACCGATGAACAGCCCTAAGGAAACCCTCGCCCTTTAGGGCGGGGAGGAGGTCAGCCCTCTTAACCGGGTTATCTTTTTTCACGATTATTGGGTTAGGGGTAATCTATGGGATCCTCCCCCCACCGGGTCATCGAGGAGCTCTAAGCCTCTGGAAATTGACCTCGAGTCCTCAAAGAAATAACCTCATAATCAAGAAACACCCACACTCTAGGGTTTAAAAGCCTAAGGCACGCTTTAAAAGGCGAGGTTTGTCAAAACCCTTATCGCTATCTAGCGGAGGATCCTCGTTTAATTCCATAAGCTGAATGAGAGCTAGCATCTCGAGTGACGCTATATATATCCTTACTGAATTTTATCTTGGTATGCCGTATGAGCATTCAAGCCCCTAATGAGCTGAGCAGAATTATAAACTTAACCATAGAGCATAATACTTGGAGAAGGAGCTCTCTAAACCTGATACCTAGCGAGAATGTGATGAGCCCTTTGGCAGAGGCTGTATATATGTGTGATATGATGCATAGATACGCCGAGGGTAGGCCTAGAAGAAGGCTCTATCAAGGGCTTATATATGTTGATGAGGTTGAGGAGCTGGTAATGGATCTTATGTCAAGACTCTTCGGAGCTAAATATGTGGAGCCAAGACCTATTAGCGGGACTATAGCTAATGCAGCAACCTTCAGGGTTTTAGCGGCCCCAGGCTCTAAAGCAGTTGTAGCTCCCGTCCAGGCTGGGGCCCATGTAAGCCATACCAAGTTTGGAACCTTGGGAGCGCTGGGGATAGAGCATATAGAGATGCCATTTGATATGGAAAACTTGAATATAGATGTGGATAAAGCTAGAAAGGTTATTGAGGAGGTTAAGCCTGCTTTCGTGGTTATGGGTGGTAGCCTATATCTCTTTCCACACCCTATAAAGGAGATATCAGAAGCAGCCCACTCGGTAAATGCTGTAGTGGTATATGATGCAGCCCATGTCCTCGGACTAATTGCTGGTAAAAGATGGAGAGATCCCTTTGCGGCAGGCGCAGACATAGTTACAGCTTCAACACATAAAACCTTTCCAGGCCCTCAGGGAGGGGTGATTCTAACTAATAATGAGAGTCTCTATAAATCGATAGCCAGGACGATCTTCCCGTGGTTTGTGAGCAACCATCATCTCCACAGGCTCCCTGCAACAGCTGTGACAACTATAGAGATGATTCACTTTGGAGAGAGCTACGCAGATCAGATAGTGAGGAATGCAAAAGCCTTTGCAGAAGCTCTAGCAGCCGAGGGTTTCAAGGTATTAGGTGAGCATCTAGGCTATACAAGATCCCATCAGGTTGTTATAGATGTGAAAGCGCATAGTGGAGGAGCTAAAGCAGCAACACTCCTTGAGAAGGCAAATATAATTGTGAATAAGAATCTATTACCATACGATCCTCCAGAAGCCGTTAGAGACCCCAGCGGCCTTAGAACAGGTGTGCAGGAGATGACTAGATATGGAATGAAGGAGGGAGATTTCAGAGAGATAGCTAGGTTCTTCAGAATGATTCTTATAGATGGTAGAGATCCTGAGGATGTTAGGAAGAAAGTTATAGATTTCAGAATGAACTTCACCTCGATCCAATATACCTTCGATATAGATCTATCTTCTATGCCAAGCCCATATAAAATACCTTTTCTCTCCAAGGTCTAGGGGAGGCTGGATCTATTATGATGCTAAGAGCATCTATACTCACTATTGGGAATGAAGTTGTACAAGGAAGGATTATAAACACAAACTCGCAATACCTAGGAAGAAGACTCACCCTGTTAGGCTTCGATGTCGTGCTAGCGGCTTCTGTCCCAGATAGAATGGATCTGATAATAGAGATCTTTAATATAGCGCATAAGAGGTTCTCATCAACATTAATAGTCTCTACAGGGGGTTTGGGACCTACGTATGACGATATAACCTCAGAAGCTCTCTCAAGATATTTGGGAGAGGAATATGTGATCAATGAAGAGGCTCTGAGAATGGTGAGGGAGAAATATGCTTCGAGAGGGTTAGAGCTGACCCAAGAGAGGGTTAAAATGGCGATAATGCCTAGAAGTGCTACACCGATATATAATCCGATAGGGACAGCCCCAGGGATATTAGTTAGAAAGGATAACACAATCTTCATAGCACTTCCAGGCGTGCCAAGCGAGATGCAGGCTATGTGGGAGCAGAGCATTGAGCCTATGCTAAGGGGTATAAGCAGCATGAGGATCTCCGAGAAGACGATAACAGTAAAAGGTGTTATGGAATCTAGTGCTGCGAGGATTATAAATAAACTTGTAAAAGAGAATCCAAGGATCTATGTGAAGAGCCAGCCAAAAGGTATGGAGCTTGGAACCCCCATCCTCGATATATATATAATGGCATCATCGCCTAAGTATGAAGAAGCTAAAAGGGAATGTGAGAACACATGTGAGAAGCTTATGGAAGAGCTGAGGAGCATTGGGGGGAGGATCTGGGATACGTGTTTATGCACGTAAGAGAAATATAAACCCCTTAGCGGCTAAAAAATAGGTGGGCTCAATGTCTAAGCTAAGTGAAGAAGATAAAAAGAGGATCATTGAAAGGGCTATTGAAACGCTGAAAAAGATCTATGATCCTGAGATACCGATAAACATATACGATCTAGGACTGATATACGATATAAAAGTAGACGATGAAGGCATAGTAACGGTTACAATGACTCTAACAGCGATTGGATGTCCAGTTTCCACAGAGCTCCCATACTTCGTCTATGAGAACCTCGTTAGTACACTACCAGAGGCTAAAGAAATATATGTAGATGTAGTTTATGACCCCCCATGGAATCCAACCAAAATGACTGAAGAAGGTAGGAGGATGTTCATAGAGATATATGGATATGATATAGTCGAACAGTGGAAGAAGAGAATGGGGTTGAGCTAGCTAGAAAACCACTCGATCTTCTTAGAAGCAGAGCTCCATTTAAACTCTAAATCCCGCCTTCCATCTTAACAGTGATAACTACGTAGCCCTCCCTTCTCTCTATAGAAATAACCTGGAATCCTACCTCCTCAGCGTGCCTTGGGATCACACTTGTACATGTCTCATCATCGGTATATACCTTTACAGTACCAACCCCTCCTAGCTTCATAAAAACCTTGACAAGCTCTATAAAGGGTTTGGGGCATAGCTGGCCTCTTGTATCTAGTACAACCTCTTTCTCTGCATCCATGGATATCACCTTGGAAGCTCATACTCCCTATACTCTATTTCGAAATCCCCATATTCTCCTCTGAATTCTTGCCACTCCACTTCCACTCTTTCAACCCTCGCTAGTGGTGGGCCTCTTCTACACTCATTGATAAGCTTCTTTATATCTTCCTCTTCTCCCTCAGCTACTATTAATACACTACCATCTGGCTCATTCCTTACGAACCCTGTTAATCCTAATTTCCTGGCTCTTCTGAGAGTCCAGCTTCTATACCCTACCCCTTGTACCTCTCCATATACCTTGATCACTGCTCTACGCTTCATAGAGCTCGAACTCTTTTAGATATGCTTTCGCAGATATATATTTCCTAAGCGTTGATGGCGCTAGAACCTTAGCTTCTCCTCTTGAGACCACTCTTCCTATTCTTATTGGCTCCTCACCTCTATCTCTCAGCTCTGCCTCTATATCTTCTATAACTTTTTTACCTGCTATGATTACTGTTGCCCCATTTGTTCCTGAGGTTGCATTTGGTATTATATAGTTCTTTGTTGCGAATTCGCTCAGCTCTGGGGAGAGCAGTGGAATTTTATCGATCTTTATAGATGCTGTTGAAAGCTCTGCAAGCTCCTTTATAACATAGATCCCAGGACCTGTAACGTCTGTTGTCACAGCTATATGTCTCTCTGGGCTAAACTCCTCGTCTAGGTGAGGTAATCTCTTCTCAATCGCTTTTGCAACCTCTATGTTGGGCTTAGCCATTCTATTTATTATCTCCTCTTTAATCTCTAGAAGTCTATCAACACCTATCCCGTACTGTTTCTTCAGCTCCTCCGCTATCTCCCTATCGAGCATACACATCATATACACATTTATAGAGGCTAGCTCCCCTATTGGCCTTGTAACTAGGATCTCCATACCCGGTGAGACCTTATCATAAAAGAACGGAGGCTTTCTATCTGTTTCAGCAAATACCGTTGCTCCCATCAGAAGAGAACCTGCATCTGGCTGGGGCGCTCTAACCACCTTAGCACCTATTGTCTCCGCATATCTATTAACGTTATCCTCAATCCTCCTCCTCAGATCCTTAGAGGGGGAATCTATCACAGGGATTATTACTGTATTTCTCCACGCTCCAAGCGTGTATAGATCGTTTAGAGAGTTTCCAAGGGCAACAGCTGTCTGCCTTATACTTCCAGGATCCTCTGCAGGATCGATTATCTGAATGGTATCGTTGTTGCCGACAACGAGCCTATCCATATCACCACCCTTTATTTTTATGTAGTCGAAAACCATGAACTGCGCCTTGGGATCTGCTGTAACTATTGAGTGCCCTTTCCCAACTACTATGCCTGGAGATGCCTGAGCCACCTTTAAATATATAGCCTTAACAATCTTTGCAAGGGAATCAGGATTATCGGCTATCCTCTGGTAAACCTGGGCTAGAACTATGGCCCTTTCAGGAGATAGCTCCCTAAGTCTCTCCTGATCTACATCATCCTCACTTCTATAGATCTCCCTCGATATGGTAAACCCACTTATAGATCCTTGGAAGATATCTGCATCCCTTCTTGGCGCTATATGCATCCCGAACTTCTCGAGATCCCCTTTTATGCTTTTTATAGCTGGATATAGGACTGTTAAGAGATCTACTTTAACTGCGCATCCAGTCGCTAGCGAGAATGGGTTTACGCCTAGAGCTCTGTATTCCTCGATTCTCTTGGAAAACTCTTTAAAGAGATCTTCATAGCTCAACCTATCCTCCCACCCCTCTTCCTAATAGAGATCCTGTACTCCCCCTCGCCGATCTTTTCTATCGAGAGAACCTCATGCCCATTCTTCCTAGCAACTGCAGGCACATTTTCACAGCTGAGTGGGTTATCTATGAGCACCTCAAGTATAGATCCATTCTCGATCTTATCTATAGCCTTTAATGTGAATATTTGTGGATACGGACACATATATCCTCTAGCATCTAGCCTATAAATACCGTCACCGACTTTCTCGAGATCTATCTCCATGCCATGCATGGCTTAAACACTCTATTAGATTTTCTGCTTGGAAGAATATAAGATAATCGGGGATTATTATTTTCAATTATAGTAAAATCCTCTCATACTCAACATTATATTACTCTAAATAATCTCTATTTGATTATTTATTAGCCTTGTAATGATGTATTATCTGAGGCGATAAAATGGGAGAGACTATAAATGGGATCGATGTGGATAAGCTAAGGGACCTCCTAAAAGAGGCTGAGAGGAACCCAGATCTTGTGTCAAAGATCAATAGATGGACTGCTAGAGTTAGATGGCTCGGTGAGGGTTTTAACTTCCGATCATATGTTAGAAACCACAGCTTCCTCATATCTGAACCTTCAGAGTTAGGAGGCCCCGATACAAGCCCCAATGCTGTTGAATATGTGCTCTCAGCCCTTGGTGCTTGCTATGCTACTGGTTTTGTTCTCAATGCTACTAAGAGGGGTGTTAGGGTTAGGAATCTCGAGATAGCATTGGAGGGTGAGATAGACAACATACTAGTATTCCTAGGACTATCAAACCAGGGACACCCAGGATATAGAAGAATAGTGGCAAAAGCATATATAGACGCAGAAGCAGACGAAAAAACAATAAAAGAAATATGGGAAGAAACAGTGAGAACATCACCGGTAGGAAACACACTAGCAAGACAAGTAGAAATAATACCCGAGGTAAAGATTGTGAGGTGAGCTAAGATGAATATTTCCAGTCTCTTCCCAGTCACAGTTGTTGGTAGCTGGCCAAGGCCTAAATGGCTTCTTGAGGCTCTTAGAAGAAGAAGAGAGGGCGCTATATCGCAAGAGGAATTTGATGCAATAGCAGACGAAGCTGTACTCCTAGCAGTTAAGTATCAAGAAGACGCTGGAGTCGATATTCTTAGCGATGGGGAGCAGAGGAGAGATAACTTCTACTCCTTCATCGCAGGCAAAGTCTATGGGATAGAGTTGAAGACAGTTGCAGAGATAGTGGATCTCGTGCCCGATAAGTCTAGGTTCGAGATGCTCCTCAGAAGCCTCGATGTTCCTGCATATTCTATTAGAAACCCCGTTGTAACTTCTAAGCTGAGAGTTGGTCCTAGGGGAATTGCTAGAGATGAGGCCTTATTCCTAAAGGATCACACTATTAGACTTATAAAGGTTCCTCTTCCGGGGCCATATCTTCTCACAAGATCTAGCTGGGTTCCTGGGATAAGCGATAGGTATTACCAATCCAGGGAGGATCTGGGCTTTGAATACGCCAAGATCCTGAGAGAGGAGATCATAGCCCTAAGGGGTCTCGGCGTCTTCTTCATTCAGCTCGATGAGCCAGTATTAACTGAGGTGGTATATGGCCCAGATCAGTCTCAGCAGACATTCATGTGCGCAGCTCTATTCAGTAGGAGGAATCCTAGGGAGGAGTTGGAGTTTGCTGTAGAACTGATAAACGAAACTGTGAAGGGGGTAAGCGGTATAAAGACCGGGATCCATGTTTGCAGGGGCAACTGGAGCAGAAGGGAAGAGGCTCTTCTGAAAGGGGACTATGTGCCTCTGATGCCATATCTAGCTGAGACAAAGGTTGACCAGCTCGTGCTTGAGTTTGCAACGCCGAGGGCAGGGGATGTTGAGACTCTAAAAGACTATATAGGGGATAAAGAGCTGGGCTACGGAGTCGTTAATCCGAGGACGGATGATGTTGAGAGTCCCCAGGAGATCATATCTAGGGTTAACAAGATCCTCAGGTTTATGGATGCTAAGAAAATATATCTCAATCCAGACTGCGGATTTGGAACATTTGCTGAAGCTCCCGTAAATACCCCGAAAACGGCTTTCAAAAAGCTAAGGTCTATGAGGATTGCTGCTGAAGAGCTTCGAAAACTATATGGTGAGAAATAGTTGGATGTAAAGGATATATTTATCGATGCTGAAGCTGTTCTAAAAGGAATCGATTCAGGATCGCTGGTTATAGTTGACATAAGATCTTTCTCTAAATATGTAAGGGCACATATACCTAAGGCGCTCTGGCTATATTTCTGGGATTTTACAGAGCATGAGAGGGGGATGCCTTCAAAGCCAAAGGATCCCCAAGAAATAGCGAGGATCCTCGGTAAAAACGGCATAGCTAGAGAAGACAGAGTGGTTATTGCATATGATAGAATGAGTATCGGGCTTGCCAGCTATACATATTGGTATCTAGAGTATATGGGGCAGGAAGAGATCTACCTATTGAAGGGAGGTATAGAGGAGTGGGAGAGTCGGGGGTTCCCCCTCGAAAAGGGTGTTGTAAAGCCACAGACAAAGGAGTATAAACCTAGGATCAGAGGTTCTATAAGATCTACTTTAGATGAGGTAACAAAGATCGCAGGAGGAAAGGAGGAAGCCCTGCTTCTAGATATAAGAACCTATGAAGAATATATAGGCTCTCTTCAAACTACCCCGAGACCAGGCAGGATCCCTAGAGCCCTATGGATCCATCCAAACACATTCATACAGATCCTCAATGGAGATAAGAAAGCTCTGGAAAGAATAGCCAGCATCGTTGAAGAGGCTAGAGACAAAAAGATAATCACCTACTGCGCGACAGGTGAGAGAGCATCGATGGCATGGTTAGTTCTTAACAAAATACTAGGCCTAGAAAATGTGAAACTCTACCCAGAATCATTCTATGAATATTCATCTAAAAAAGAGCTAGAAATAGAGTTTGGCGAGCCACAGGCTAATTAGCTATCTTCCCAACTTAATCATTATGCCGCCTTTTAAAACTGAAAGCCTCGCTCTTTAAGGCAGGGATGGAGCTCTATAAGCTCTGTACCCTCTAGTATCTTTGATGATGACAATGAGTGCGAGCCTCTGGGTCATCTTCTAGCTAATCTATGCCTCCGAGGCTATGGTAAAAGCGATAGCCTCAAGTCCCCAAGAGGAGATAGGGGTAACAGGCTGGAGACCCGGCCCAGGGTTAAACCCTTTAAAAGGGGATGTAGCCCAAACCTCCCCACTCAAAGTGAGCCTTCGCCCCCTGGGGCGGGGAGGAGGTTAGAGGTAATAAAAATATTAATATATAATAATACTATATATAATAGGTTTTAGATGGGTTGCCATAATGGGATCTCTTTGTGCTATTCGATTTTTCTGGATGCGATTATAGCAATGATTATTGATGTAACCATAAATGTTGCTAGATATATTGCTGATATAGCGACGGTTCCCAGATCTCCTATACCTAGCAGGTAGAACCTAGTTATGTTGTTAGCATGAGTAATTGGGTTAGCCCTGGCTATTATTTGGAGATATTGAGGCATCTGATCTATTGGAAATATAGAGTTGCTGGTAAACATCAGAGGAAGATTTACGAGGTTTGCTATCGATATTACTAGATCGTGGCTCGTGATTCTAACAGCCACAGCTGTAAATATGGATGAGAAGGAAAGTGCAAGGATAGCTATAACAGCATAGAGTATAAGAATGTCAAAGAAGTTGACATCGCTTTTAAGAGTAAGACCTAGACCCAATGCTATTACGAGAAGGGCTGTGGCTTGCATCAAGGCCCTTGTAATTGAAGATAGAATTTTGCTTAAAACTATGCTAAATCTTGGTATGGGAGCAACGAGAAATCTATTTAGATAGCCAAGCCTTCTATCAAATACAAAGCTCATACCGCTCCACATTGTTGTGAAAAGTATAAAGATGCTTAACATACCGACAACGAAGAAAGAGAAGTAGTCATATCCTCCAAAATACCTCTTAACTATATATTCTTCTATGAGGCTTTGCAGTTGGTTCCTAAGATGCTCAGCTCCGGGTATCTCAGGGATTCTGAGGAGAACCGAGAAGTTCAGGCTCTTACCGAATAGCCCCATCCACATAAGGGGGACCACTACTATGAATACTAATTGTACCTTCTGCCTAAACCACTTGATCATCTCCCTCTCATATAGAGCGGCTGTTTCCCTGATCATCTTCTCTTCCTCCACACACTAACCTGCTTTCTAAAATCACTTGGCTCTTCATCTCTAAACATCCTCCCTGTATATTCTATAAACACCTGATCTAGTGTCGGCTTTGCTATCGATATACTCTCAATACTCGTGTTAATACTGCTTAGTACACCTAGTAATTTTGCCATTGCTTTCTCAGCCGATTCTACCTTGATCCTCACTAGATTTTCAACAAGATCTACACTTAGAACCCCCTCAATAGTCCCTATCTTATCTATAATATTTTGCAGAGGGCTTGAGACTTTCACCATTATAACATCACCCCCTATCCTTGATTTAAGCTCCTCCGGAGATCCTTCTACAACGATCCTGCCACGATCTATAATTGCTACTCTGGTGCTTAGCTTATCAGCCTCATCCATATAATGAGTTGTCATGAGTATCGTTAATCCTCCCTCGTTTTTAAGCCTTTTGATATAGTCCCATAGGGCTAGTCTCGACTGAACGTCAAGCCCTAGCGTTGGTTCGTCCAGGATAAGTAGTTCAGGATCATTTACAAGGCCCATAGCAAGTTCTAATCTCCTCCTCATACCCCCGCTATAACTTCGAACAGTTCTATTAGCTGCGTCCTTTAGACCTACCATTTCCAGGAGTTCCATGGCTCTTCTCCTAGCCTCTCCTTTGGATATCCCATATAGCCTTGCTTGGAGTATAACGTTTTCAACGCCTGTCAGCTCATCATCAGCTGAAAGATCCTGCGGCACATACCCGATAATTCTTCTAACGGCATCTGGGTTTGACGTAACATCTATACCCATTACAGATGCGCTTCCAGATGTCGGTTTAAGCAGTGTGGCTATGATCTTCATTGTAGTTGTTTTTCCAGCGCCGTTAGGTCCCAGTATGGAATAAATCTCCCCCTTAGAAACTCTGAAAGAGATGCCGTTTAGAGCCTTTACACCTCCTGGGTAGATCTTATATAGATTTTCTACCTCAACAACCCACATTGCTGCTCGCCTCAATATAGCTTCTAAGTCTTCTTAGCTCTAAGAGCAACTCTTCTTTCTTAGCCTTCTCCATACATCTCCACAGGCTTATGACACCAACTATAATAACATGTATATCCTCTAAGATAGGTATGACCTCGGAGGGGCCCGATCTCAAGAGGCTTTCAATAAATTCCCTCTTCTCCAATATTGCTTCTCTACCTTTTTCAGTTAAACTATATATCTTTCTCCCCATCTCATCACTTCTAACGTTTACAAAGCCTTTAGCAGCCAGCTCGCGAAGAGATGGATAGATATTCCCAGGGCTCGGCGATATAGAGCCTTTTGTCTCTTCTCTTATTCTCTTCATTAGCTCATAGCCGTGCATCTCTCCGTCCCTTAGAAGAAGGTATAGAATCATCAACTTCGTTATCCCCTTCTTCAAGATATATCTAGATATATCTTACATATCGGGGAATATAAATATAGTGTTTGTACTTGAGCTATTTTCCATATTAGAAAAATAATTATACTAATCATCTCTCAGAAGACAAACAATATTTTAAATGGCTCGGTACATTTCAGTAAAAATTAACCTAAATGTGTCTAGAGCACATACTAGATGTTCTTCATAGAGATAAGCTTTGCTATAAAGAATCCTTCGGACATATGCATATGTGGGAAAAATCTAGCTACAGTATTTCCAACACTATACCTGCTATATCCCTTTGACGCATTTATTCCTGGATCTATAGGCTTTGCCTTATTCCTGACATTTTCCACCACCTCTTCCCCCTCTTCTGGGAGTATAGAGCATGTTGAGTATACCACCTCCTTAGCTAGATCCAGCGCCTTATCAAGAAGCTCATATTGAAGCGTAGAATAATATTCTATTTTACCTCTCTTTAATAGGTGAAGCCTTATTGCTGGGTCCTTCGATATAGATCCTGAGGAAGAGCAGGGGGCATCTAGAAGAATTTTATCAAACAATTTATTATGTGGGGGATGTCTAGAATCAGCTATAGCAATATCTACATAGTCTAAGGCTCCAAGGTTCTTGAGAAGGTTTTTCATGGCTATAGTTCTCCTTTTAGAGAGATCTGTAGCAACGATTTTAGCTTTACCTTCTGTGAGCATAACTATAAGCGATGTTTTCACACCTGGGGCTGCCGTCATATCGAGAATGACATCTCCTGGCTTTGGCTTAAGGGATTCTACAACCATACATGAAGCTTTATCCTGTGGTATCGCCATCCCAAGTTTGACTGCTTTCAATAGTCTCACAGGTTTCTTAGCATCTATAACCCTATATAGATACCATAGATCTTTATCCCGCTCAATAGTGGTTTCTTCCTCGAGGATTCTTAAGATCCTCTCCTCAGGAGCTTTAAGAGTATTCAGCCTGAGCCACCATACCCTCTCTAGCATGAATTTAAACATGTTATTAACATCATCTCCAATAAGATCTTTCATCTCTGTGTAGAGCCACTTGGGAACCGAGTGTAGACACCATGGCTCTAGATCTTTAGCTTTATCTGTATTGTTGTATAAGCCTATCAAAAAGATCTTTGCAAGCTTCTTTCTAGAAACACTACCATATATACATCTAAGCTTAATAACATTGGCTATAAATTCCCTGGCTAGCCTATAGATCCTCTCCCTCTCGTTAAGACTATCCGCACAAATCCTACCCTTACAAACACGTTTAAAGGCAACATCAATAGAGAGGTTTCTGCTCTCAATTAGATAAAGCACACTAGATAATATATCAACTAAGTTTGTCAAATACTATATCTCCCCTATAAAAACTTAGCTTGGTAAATAGAGCTAGACTATCTTTATTGCTTCGCCGCTAGATAGATCTATAACACCTCCAGATCTTTCGATAGCAAGATCAAAGCCTACAGATGTTATTACCTTCATATCTAGAGAGGATCTTCTGAGGATCTCAACAATCTCTCTTATGATCTGATAGTGGGGTTTACCTGCGTTCTCCTTCAAGGTTCTCTCTATGTATCTAGTAACATGGTTATAGAACTCCTCACCAAGCGATAATGTATTGAATGCCTCAATTACATTGGCTTTCTCGATACCCTCAATGGATCTCTCTAGAGAAACCTGGAAGAGATCTAAAAGCTCCTTAATCTCGATCATTCTCTTTGAAACCTCTTCAAACTCTTCAGGCTTTAAGCTCTTTAGATATAGCGCTATATTAGCTATAGCCTCACCTATAAGATCTAGAGATCTAGCTATGCTCCTATACCTCGGAAGCATATAGCTCTTCACCTCTAGTAGTCTGCCATAACTTCTATCTATCTGTCCTAGGAATGTCTGTCTCATAGACAGCATATAGAATCTTGTAAGCTCTCTCCTGAGCTCTAATATCTCATCTACAAAGTGCAGCTTTCTCTCAACCATTAGGTGCCTTAGATATTGGATCATATATTTGATCAGATTCGTCATTCTAGAAATTATACCGCTTATCGAGTGCTTCGTAGGATCAACAAAGATCTGGATGATAACCCGTGTAGGCGTATGATCGATGATCTCAGCACCTATTAACTCCTTAACAAAGCCTCTAAGTGTCTTGAGTTGTTCCTCCTCTAGAGAGCCATCTACAACTTCCACGGTTATAACATCATATCCTAAGCTGTAAGCAGCTTCTAAGCACCTATTTATAAGCAAGCTCTTAGTGTACTTTGAGATTTTAAGCGTTATCTTTCTCTCTTTCTCCACCTTCGTAAAAGCAGGATATATTCTAAGAGATTTATCCTCTTCTACAGTAATCGTTACAGTATCCCCAGGCTTTAGCCCTACATCTCTGACCCATTCAGCTGGTAGTGATACCATTAAGGTAGATCTACCAAATCTTTGAACCCTCCTAGCCTCTATCTCACTACTCACCTTAATCCCCCAATACTAATATTATTTTAAGGGTATTTATATATATCCAGCTTAATTATCTTATAAATAGTCCTTTCTGGTAGTACTTAGATATATATAGGCCATGACGGTCTTTATGTAGCTCAATAGATGTATATAACAAAAATAATTAAATAATTAACATATGAAGTAATATCAGAATAACTACTATAGGAGTTAAATAGATAAGGAAAAACGCAAGGCTTAAATAAATCAATATAAGGTCTCCCCATCTATCTAGATGCAAATTGTCTGCAAGATTAAATTCTGCTATATAAAAGCACAAGGGGTATGTCTCAACTTTTATTAATATCGTTAAAGCTTCCCACTAAATCTAAGCAAAATAACCAGTACAAATCAAAGTCAGACATAGTCAGAAGCCTAAATATGATCTCCTCCCCACTCTGAAGGGCGGGCTTTCAGTTGTAAATAGCCATCCCCTTAGTAGTCCGAGATATAGTGAGAGGGGGGAAACACATGAGAATGGATAGCGATGTTACAAAAAACCTGAAAGCCTCGCCCTTTAGGGCGGGGATGGCTGTGGCTTATAAGCCTTCTAGGTTTTTGATCTTTTTGGAGGGGCTCTATGGCCTCTGGCGATGAGGGGGTGCTAACCATCTCGATCGGGATGAGGGTTAGTCCCGAGCCAGAAGCCATAGAGCTCCTCAGGAGATATAATGTTGCTCTCAACTATGCTATGAACAAGATTCTGAGGCTGAATCTAAAGAAAGTCGGGGAGGTTCACAACGCTCTATATAGAGAATTCAAAGAATGGTTTGGACTTCCATCTAGGATAGCTGTTGACTGTTATAGGGATGCCCTTGCAAATGCAAATGCTTGGAGGAACAATCCTAGGAGGGGGAGGAGGAGGCCTAGGGTTAGGAAGCTGAGCATGTTGTTACATCAAGGATCGGGATATAGGGTTAAAGAAGGATATGTGGAGATCATAGGAGGGATCAAGCTTAGGATCATCGGCTGGGATGGGAGATATGATCAGTATGAGAATGGGGAGGCAAGGCTAGTCTATAGAGATGGAAAGATGATGCTTTGGATATCAAAGAGGATCCCCAAGCCAAAGCCCTACCAGCCTAGAGATGCTATAGCTGTGGATATCAATGAGAAGAAGATAGTCTATGGAGATCACGTGATCAATGGGGAGAGGGACACCAAGATCGATGAAGCCCATAGGTGGAAACTCATAGCGGAGAGCCTCCAGAAAAAGTATTCCTCTCCAAAGTATCCTGCATGGAGGAGGAGAAGAGGGATCCTAAATAGAATAAGATCCTATCATAGGAAGGCTAGGGATATCCTGGAGGACTGGGCTAGGAAGACATCTCTTGAGATAGTGAGATTTGCTAAGAAGCTTGGATATGCAGTAGCTAGAGAAGATCTAACAGGGCTGATAAATTCTCTGAGAAAGATAAAGAACAAGGATCACAGGACAAAGCTAATCATAATGGGCTATGCTAGGCTTGAGAGATGGATAGACTGGCAGACTATGAAGCACGGGGTCCCACTAGCCATAGTAAACCCGAACGGAACATCATCGGAATGCCCAAAATGCGATTCAAAGCTTGAGGAGACAGGCTATAGAAGGCTTAGATGCCCTAGATGCGAATTCAAAGCAGATAGAGACGTCATTGGGAAGCTTAATATAAGAAAGAGAGCATTGAAGAAGCTAGGGATAAATCCTCCTGGGGGAGTTCTGGCCCCCCTCACTGCCCCCCAAATGACAGATGTAAACCCGAATAGATGGGGGAACCTATGAACCGCCCAGAGGGAACCCCAGCCCTTTAGGGCGGGGAGGAG
>JAVVGG010000022.1:0-16880 GCA_032249275.1 Desulfurococcales archaeon | reverse complement strand
ATAAGATCTGTAGAGGGTTTACTAGAAACACTTATAGAACACTAAGCCCCAAGCCCCAATACATCCTTCTAGAGATAGCAGCCTGCCTGGCATCTCCCCAGAGAATAGATATCCACACATATAATGACTAAGATTAATTTAGATTGTTGTTATATATAAAGCGTTTCTAGCGAATTTTATATATCTCGCAAGTAGTTCTTGTTTGGTGATGCTCAATGGTTAAAAGGCTCTCAATAAAACCCGGCTCAAGATGTGAGGATGAGCCTGATATATGTCACAACAGGTGGCATCCCGATATTAAGCCGGCTATAGAGGTAGATCCTGGAGAGGTTGTTGAGGTTGAAACGAGAGATGCCTTCGATGGCCAGATATTAAATAGGCCAGGTGTTGATGATGTCTCCAACGCTGATCTCAACTTTGTACATCCACTCACGGGCCCAATCTATATAAGGAGTGCGAGGCCAGGGGATCTCTTGGTTGTCGAGGTTCTAGATATAGAGCCAGATGCCTTTGGATTCTCAGTTATAGTTCCTGGCTTCGGCTTTCTAAGAGATCTATTTCCCAAGCCATACAAAGTTAGGTGGAGCATTAGTGGGGGCTACGCTTCCTCACAGGATCTGCCTAATATAAGGATCCCTGAGGATCCGTTCTTCGGGGTCATGGGTGTTGCTCCATCCAGACCGCTTCTAGAGGCTATTAGGAAGAGGGAGGAGGATCTAAGGGCTAGGGGCGGCTTCGTCCTACCCCCAGACCCTAGGGGAGCTGTCCCCAAGAAAGAGCCAATAGCCACAGAGGGGCTGAGGACCATACCTCCGAGGGAGAACGGCGGGAATCTTGATGTGAGACATTTCAGCCCAGGATCCAAAATATATTTCCCTGTATTTGTAGATGGAGCTCTATTCTCTTTAGGGGATGCTCACTTCGCCCAAGGAGATGGCGAGGTATGCGGTACAGCTGTAGAGATGAGGGCAAAGGCAAGGCTGAGGTTCTACGTAGTTAGAGAAGGTGCGAGGAAATATAATATAAATTCTCCTATCTTCAAACCCTCTGATAGCTCTTTGAGGAGATTCTCGTGGTCTAAAACACTCGCTATAACGGGCTTCGGGATTTTTAATGGGAGAAATGAGTCTGAGAATGCAACGCTATCAGCCAGACATGCTCTTCTAAACGTTATAAATATTCTCGAAAAGATCGGTTATTCGAGGGAGCAGGCATATATAATAGCAAGTGTAGCTATAGATCTCAGGCTAAGCCAGCTTGTTGATGTACCCAACTTCACGGTAACAGCTTTCCTACCGCTAGATATATTCGTAGATCCGCCTAGAGAGCTTCTCGAACTAGTTCTTTAACCTCTAACCTCTTCCCGCAATTCTAGCTTGCCTTCAATAGTTTTTATGAATAAGGAGCATTAATTCGGTGTGAAGGCTTTCCAATTTGTATTAATAAGATAGCTATATATTCTATCTACTTGGTAGGTGCTTGTATCGGATGAGTGAGGGGGAGGAGATCGAAGAGATTGCTGAGGAGGTTGAAGGGGAGGAGGTTGCTGGTGAGGCAGTTGCTGAGGAGGTTGAGTCTGAGGCTGAGGTATCTGATCTTCTTTTAAGCCTTGATCAGATTAACACAATGATCCAGGTGACGGAACTCTGGGACTCAATAGTCTCTGGAAAGATAGGTATAGACGAGGCTAGGAAGATGTTGGACAGGCTCTCAGGCTATGGCAGGAGACAGACTTTGGAGACAGAGGTGGAGGAGGAAGAAGCCGAAGAGGAGGAGGAAAAGCCTAAAAAAGTTAGATCTTCTAAACAGCCTGGTAAGAAGAAGTCCAAGGGATCTAAGGAGTAGAGCTTGAGGAGCGATGTGGTTGGAGATATGGAAGGTGATGTTTTCTCACTCCTACATCCAAGGCTTAGAAAAGCCATTCAGAAGCTTGGGTATATAAGGCCAACAAGGATCCAGAGGCTCGCCATACCAAAACTGCTTAATATAGATAGGAACGCCTTGATAATAGCCCCAACCGGTAGTGGTAAAACTGAAGCTGCCCTCTTCCCGATACTCTCTAGAATCCTTAGCAATGGCGGCGAGGATCCCAGAATACTGTACGTCACACCCCTCAGAGCCCTTAACAGAGATCTCATGGCAAGGCTGGAAACGCTTTTCGAGGAATTGGATCTAAGGTTAGGGGTTTGGCATGGAGACACGCCTAGAAGTGCTAAAAAGAAGATGACGGGGAAGCCTCCTACAATGGTTATAACTACACCAGAATCTCTTCAATATCTAATCGTGAATAGGGATCTTATCCCCAAGCTCTCAAATATCGATTATGTAGTCGTCGACGAAATTCACGAGCTATTGCCGAGCGAAAGAGGTTCCGAGCTTGTCGCGGCCCTAGAGAGACTCAGAAGATATGCGGGTTCCTTCATAAGAATAGGGATCTCTGGAACCGTTGGGAACCCATTGGAGGCTGCACGTTTCCTTGCAGGATCCCATATTGGTGTTGAGATTATAATGGATAGATCTAGCAAGCCATATAGTACAAAGGTCTATAGCCCCCTCCCAATATATGTTTCTGAGCGGAGTGGAGATCTAGATCCCTTCTTCGAGGCCAGGATTTCGAAGATAGAGGAGATCCTTAGAGACTCCAGGGGATCCGCTATAATATTCACCAACACAAGGGATCAGGCTGAGAGGCTCGGGGCAGAGCTGAGGAGAAGAGGTCTTCTAGTCGGTGTTCACCACGGATCCCTCTCAAGAGATGCTAGGGAGGATATTGAGAGAAGCCTCAGGGAGGGGAGGATCCCGGCTATAGTGGCTACATCGAGCCTCGAGCTGGGGATAGATGTGGGGAGCGTCGAGATCGTTATCCAATATATGTCGCCTAGACAGGCTATGAAGATGCTCCAGAGAATGGGTAGGAGTGGGCATAGAGAGGATGCACCATCTATAGGCTATATAATTGCTAGCGAAAACATCTACGATATAGCTGAGAGCGCTGTTATAGCTAGGAGGGCATGCTCTCAGGAGCCCTATAAGGAGATCGAGAGACCTTCCCCTCGAGAGCTACCCCTAGATGTTCTTGCCCACCAGCTAGCAGGGTTAGTTCTTGAAAGAGAGCCGATCTCCGTGGAAGAGGTGGTTGAGATACTCTCGAAGGCCTATCCATTCAGAAGTCTCACACAACAGGTTGTTGAAAGGGTTGCTGAGTTCCTCTCCAACATAGGGGTTATAAGGATATCTGAGGAAAACAGCGTAAAGATCCTGTTAAGGGGTAGGAGGGCTAAGCAGTATTACTACCGGGCAACTATGATTGTTGATACCAAGAGCTACAGGGTTGTCGATATAGCCTCTAACAGATCTATAGGGGAGCTGGATGAGAGGTTTGTCGCCAAGGAGTTGTCTCCAGGAGCTATAATAGTCCTCGGAGGATCTCTCTGGAGGGTTTTAGAGGTCGAGGATGATCACATCTATGTTGAGGCTGTAGATAGTGCAGAGGGATCTGTGCCCAGATGGATTGGACAGCAGATCCCAGTTGATAGGAGGGTCGCTAGAGAGGTGTGTATGATGCTGAGAGCCCTATCCATGGATCCAGGGAAGACCGTGGAGAGATACCCTGTTGACGCTGATGCTATGAAAAGGGTTTTGGAGGTCGTTGAGAGACATATATCTAGTGGCTATCCAATCCCAGGGGATGACCTAGTGTTGATAGAGAGTTGGAGAGACTCCGGTGTTAGCATCGCCATCATACATGCCTGTATAGGTTCTAAGGCGAGTGAGGCTCTAGGGCTATATATATCTAGCTATCTAGGCTCCTCAGCATCTTATAGAGCTACACCATATGGCGTTGTAGTGGCTATACAGGGTAATGTCGGAGCTAGGGATCTTGAGAAGATTCTATCCTCTTGGAGAGATCCTGGCGAGATAGAGGCGAGGGTTCTAGGGGCTGCAAGGGCTAGCGGAGCTTATAGATGGCACCTAGTAGCGGTTGCGAAGAAGATGGGGGCTGTAGATAGGGATTACCCCTTCGAGGAGGCTTTGAAACATACAAGGCTCTTCGAAGACACGATTGTGGGTGAGGAAGCTTTAAGAGACATGCTCTATGAGGAGATTGATCTAGATGGGCTGAGAGATCTTCTATTAAGGGTTAAGGATGGGAGGGCTAGGATTATTGCTCTAGATCTGAGGGAGCCAACACCGCTTGGAGGTGAGCTCTATAAGGGTATATCGGGCTTTGAAAGGGTTAGAAGCCAGTCTATACCTAGGAGCTTACTTGCAGAGCTTGTGAGGAGGAGGCTTGAGGAGAAAGACGCATTGCTAGTATGCATTATGTGTGGCTATACATATACGTCAAAGGTAAAGGATCTGCCCCAGAAGATTGAATGCTCAGCATGCGGATCTGTGTTCGTCGGTGTGAACAAATATGGCTATCCATCTGCGAGAGAGCTTGTCAGAAGGATTGCTAAGAATCCAGAGATCCTAAGAGATCCAAAGGCTTTGAGAGATGATGAGAAGGAGGCTCTCTCAATGCTTGTAGGGACAGCTAACCTTGTTGCCAGCTATGGTAGAAAGGCTGTGCTTGTCCTCATGGGAAGAGGGGTTGGGCCGGAGAGCGCAGCTAGCATTATAGCTTCTTCACAGGATGACGAGGATCTCTATATAAAGATCTTGGAAAGAGAGAAAAAATACATGTCCACAAAAAAATATTGGGATTAACCCGATCAGATCTATAGCATTTAGAATAATATGGATCTTCGGATATCCATGAAAATGGATAGCCGCTTCATGCCTATGGTGATACCCATGTTAGGTTTTCGAGGAACCTAAGTCTCTTAGGTATTGGTGGGTGTGTTGCTAGGATCTCCTCTATTGGTGAATACTCAGACCTCATGATCCTCTCGATATCAGCTCTCGTTACCCTGTAGAAAGGCTCTGCAGCAGCGTCTATTAGTGCGTATATGAATAGAGCCCTCAGCTTGCTCTCCCCAACACTCTGATGAATCTCCGGGTTTCTTCTATAGAATATATGTATCTTTGCCAGTGCAGCCTGCATAGCACTCCTCCCAGCCGCTTTGGCTCCCTCGAGGTCTGCGTAGTATTCTCTCAGCCTGCTGAATGCTAGTATTAGTATTTGGAGCACGAATGACACTATCACAGCTGCTATTCCTACCAGCACCAATATAGCTGGGCTCGAGCCATTTCTCCTATTACTACCGCCTCCCCAAAGCCCTAGATGTACTAAGCTTACACCTAGATAGTATATCACAGACGGGAGTATCCCTAGGAAGAGCATTATAGCATTATCTCTGTGCTTGTGGTGCCCTATCTCATGCCCTACAACAGCCTCTAACTCCCTCTCATCTACGAGCCCTAGCATGCCCTCTGTAACCGCTACATACCTTCCAAGGAATATGTTTCCATATGCAAATGCGTTGGGGGGGCCTCTAACCCTCACAGCCTTAGGAGGCTTCACACCGAGTCTTGAGGCAACTCTATTCACTATCTCCTGGAGCCTTGGATCTGGTGTTGCTCCATAGAATAGGTTTATCATCAGCGGTGAGAGTATATATGTGAATAGGTTTGCTATAATTACGAAGAGCATTATGGGGAGTATAAACCCGGTCACGATCCCCGGGTCGCTGAGGTTTATAGGAGCCCCTCTCCACGCTTGGATAGCATATACTATACCAAAGAGGGTTCCAGTAAATACTAGGATGATTAGAATTAGGGTGAGAACCATAGAGGTGTATAGGGAGAAAGCCCCTGAGAGTCTGCCAGCAACTTTAGGAGCTATTGTTGATGCTAGCATAAACATCACTATATATCCTAGAACCATTAGAGCCAATGCTATTGGGTCGAAGAAGAGGAACACCTGGTCTCACCTATATATATTATACATATGTAAGCATAATAAGCGTTTCCATATGCATCTAATTCACAGAGTTTCGGAAAAGCTAAAAAGCCCCGATGAGTTATATAGAGATGGCCGGGGTAGCTCAGCTGGTAGAGCGCCGGGCTGTTAACCCGGTGGTCGGAGGTTCGAATCCTCCCCCCGGCGCCAGAGCAAGGATCCCTAACATAGCTGCTAGCCATTGTCCAACCTACCCATAATCTAAAGGTAGATATGTGAATAGTTCTTGGAATGAGAGATCAACATTATTATATGGGTAGTAAGCAAATACCTTCGATAATAGATCATCATTATTTAGCTTTCTTATTAGTTCTTAATCTCTTAGCTCTACCGGTAATTAGATGACTAGCTGGCTCGATGTCCTGATTAGCGTGGTAGTAGCTATTCTCCAGATAGCTGTGGGTGTCGGGCTAGCCCTTTTTAGCGTGACACTATCTCTAAATCTTTTGAATAGACTTACGAGGGGACTGGATGAGATGGCCGAGCTGAGGAAGGGTAATGTCGCTGTTGGCGTCTACATAGCTGGAATACTTATTGCTGTCTCCAGTGTTATTGGTCAAGGCGCATCTGGAATCGCCAGATCTTTCCTAGGTGGCAAGGGAGCTCTCGAGGCTCTCATAGCTGGCTTGATACAGCTTTTCATAGGGTTGCCCCTAGCTATATTTTCAATCACATTGGCCCAGAATGCTGTATATAGATTTATGGTTGCAAGGCTAGCCGGCAAGGTTCAAGCACCGTCTATCGCTGAGGAGCTGAGTAGAGGTAATATTGCTATAGCCGCAATACTCTTCGGAGCCTTCTTTGCAACGTCAACCGTTATAAGCCAGTCCATAGGATTCTTAGCACAGCCAATAGCGCAAGCCCTTGGAGTAGCGGTAAGCAGCTAAAACACCCTAACAATAATTTCTAATAATTACATTTCTTTGATGCCCATGGTGGCTAGCAAGGGGACTAGAGATCTGAAGGCTGAGATAAGGGCTGGGATTTGGAGGCTTCTTGAGGAGAGAGGTGTTTCGAAACCCCCCAAGCCCATCTATGGGAGAATACCTAACTTCGATGGTGCTGAGCTAGCGTGTGAGAGGGTCTCAGAGCTTCCTGAGTTCCGCGGAGCCTCTGTCATCAAGATCAACCCTGATTCTCCTCAGATGAGGTCTAGATATATAGCACTATTATTGGGTAAGATAGTGATAATGCCTATGCCGAGGCTTAGAGAAGGGTTCCTGATATTAGATCCAAGATCTATACCTAGGAACAGGATCTCTGAAGCGGCAACGATAAGGGGATCCTTTATATGGGGTTCTAAGATATCGATTAAGGAGATCCCAAAGGTAGATCTGCTGATAGTCGGCTCGGTAGCTGTGAATACAAAGGGAGCTAGGATTGGAAAGGGAGGGGGCTACGCTGATCTAGAATATAGTATATTGAGAGAGCTAGGGCTTGTAGATGAGGACACACCTGTTATAACAACAGTCCACGATCTACAGATCATAGACCAAGAGATACCCATGGAGGAGCACGACCTGCCGGTAGACATCATAGTAACCCCCATGAGGATAATAAGGATCGAGAGAGCATATAGAAAGCCAAAAGGAATATACTGGGATAGGATAGATAGGGAAAAATTAAAAGAAATTCCAATACTAGCTGAGATCCTCAGAGAAAGGACGGAACAAAAGAGGAAAACGTGATGCTGAAGATCTCTAGACTAAGAAATATAGGGAGCTCTTTAGCTTTCCTTAATATAAATGAAATATCCAGAGTATATAGTGTATATTATACTATTCTAGCTAAGCTTCTGGGCAATTTCCAAACTCTTAACAATTTAATTAGATGCTTAGATCGCTTATTCCTCGGCTATATTCCAACTCCACTAGCGCTTGATCTACAAGCCTTTATAGCAGAGATAACCTTCCTATTCACAGGATCGGTTGTCATAGTATTATAGCCGAATTAATATCGAGACTCCCTAAATAACATATGCCGTGACCCTCGTCACTTTTAATTGTTTTAGTCATGGCAGGTAGGAATCGCTAACATAGATCCTAAGGACAGGGTTTTAAATGTGTCAAAGCAATCCTCTTAGCCGTTGCCTCTCTGATCCAGGGTGACGACCTCCTCTCAGCCTTAAATGAGGCTTTTAGCTGTGAAGGGATATAGCTTTTGACTAGCAATGACCATTGAGATCTGGGTTATAGAGCCCAAACCGGTGTTGATATTGCATATGTTATTAATAGGTTTATTGTTGAGTAGAGAGCTGTTACCCTGTAGATCTCTTTTGCCTTTAGCTTTGCACCTGTTTCTCTCTCTAGTATTCTGAACGCTACATATAGTGCTGGTGCTCCCGCAGCTGTGTAGTTGCTTCCAAGCGTTCCTGACCATAGTAGGGACCATGCGAAGGGCCATGGGTTCTCGATCCCAGCGTCTTTTATGCTCTTCAGCATTACAAGTATATATGCGTCGTGCTCTACGAATGCCACTATGGGTGCTGAGATCCAATATATTGCTGTATAGCCTATAAAGGCATTACTTAGAGTATTTGACAGCCATTCCGAGATAGGCTCTAAGCCTCCCCACTTCTCGAGAGAGCCGACTAGTATGAATAGTGATATATAGAATAGAATAGCGCTCCAATCTATCCCCCTCTCAACTGTTTCTCTAAATTCCGAGCGGTATAGCTTTTCAGCGATTATAGATCCTATTACAGCTACGGCTAAGGGGAAGATGCCTAGAGGTATCTCCCTTCCTAGATAAATGCTTATTTCCCTCCTAAGACTCATAAGAGCTATCGCTGCTGAGAACATAGCCATTGAGAGATAGAGATACCCCCTAGATGTCAATCCATCATCTAACCTCCGCTCAGCGTGCTGGGGTACCTTTATTGGTATAACTGGCACGAGGATCTTCGAAGATATATAGAGAGTGGCTAGAATAGATATCATTAATATCGGGAAGCTTGAGGGTTTCCCATGCATGTATATGAAATCAGTGAACTCAGCCCCAAACACACTGTGGAGAAGCTGTGGGGGCAGATCTCCTAGGAGGAGCGCTGTGCCCGTCGCATTGGCTGTTAGAGCCGCTAGAAGAGCTATTGGAAGCGGGTTTACACTACATGCCCTTGCTATCGAAATAGCTATAGGGGTTATCAACATAACCACTAGCACGTTGTCAACCACGGTGCTTATCAAGCCAGCTATGAAAGAGAGAATCAAAGCAATATCCCTAGAACTCCTCATAAACCTCGAGAAGTAGGAGACCACAAGCTCTGGAAAACCAGCTCTTGTAAGGTGAAACGATATAATCCACATACCGAGCAATATCGCAATGATATTCCAATCAACAAAAGAGCCGAAGGCCTCGCCAAGACCTACATAGCCTGCCAAGAGCAGCACTGCAACACCTAATAGCCCTGCTAGAGATTCCTCAACCCTTCTAGACACTATAAGAGCTATCGAAACAGCAAAAACCAGCCACACAACGATAAAGCCCTCCAAAGCCACCAAATCCACCCCAGCCCTCTATGATTAGACCCTAAAGACAATAAGGCTTCGCAGGAGAACCCACAGCCAGGAAACTATCATCACACACCCCTACCCGCTTGTCCCTCAATGATTGTTGATTATCTCTGATATTAATTTGTTTGTGTTGCTGCTTTTTGATCCACAGGTTTTGATCCTGTGGCATTGAGGCCCCCCACAGGGTTTTGGATACCCCTGTGGTTTCATGGGTGGCTGTTGAGCCCCCGCGGCATGGGGCTCCCATCTAGGGCTAGGCTTGGAACCCCGAAGCCCTTCTGGGCAATGCCCTCATAAAGGGCTTCGGCCTCGGGTGCTCTGGGCATCATAGCATCCCGAGGTCTCTCTACGCCCAGATCTAGCGCAGATATCACCTCATCATCAAAATAATTATAGATTGGATTCTTATAAGTTTAGGCCCGGACAACAAATGAATATAAAAGCATTCCCACTACCATAAAAAAGATACAGCCCACCTCTTAGCCAATCATGGATAATATATATTTTTTATAATTGAAATCCTATCCTTTATAGTGGGGAGGAGGTCAGCTAGCACAATTCTTACTTCTCTCTATTTCAAAGGAGTCTTCCAGCTGTAAAAATTTATATGCTGGTTGAAAGGATCTGTTTTAAATCTATGACAACTCCTTATATATCTCCTGTACTTTCGCTTAGCAATGGTATTGTGAAGGGTATTACTAGGGTTTGGGCTATAGTGATCGCTTTAATAGTAGTTATCGCAGCAATAGCTGGGATAATATCGATTCAGATGCTTAGTCCTGGAAGAGCTCCTCAACAGGCGATAACTACACAATTCCCAACACCTCTAACAACCCAGTAGTCCTCGCCATTACCGACTCAGGCTACTACTCCTCTACAGCTTATAGAGCCGTCTGACCCCTAACTAGGGATAGCTATAGCTGGTAATAATAAGAATAAGGCCATTTCAGCTTTAATAAAAAATCTTCTGTACGAAGATTGTTAAGAGCAAGTCTCTATATATTTTATTTAAAGGAGAGAAGGTCACTCCGCCCTGTGGATCATATGTTTAGATAGTGTAGCAATGCTATATGGAGACACTATTATATTAGAAAGTTAATCGATTCTGTTGCAGCTAAAAGCTCCGCCCTCTAGAGCGGGGAGAAGGTCAGATTCTATCTAAATAGCTGGACCTCTACCCTATTCTAAAGGCTTTTCAACAATAACTCTTCACCTATAACCGCTAGGATCTCCCCTAAGGAAATCAAGAATATTTCCTATGAAGGTCGCCTACAGATGTGATGTTTCATAATGTTTATGGTGGTTGATTTCGAGATTCTTATTATCATGTCATCGTAATTGATGATAGTCTTGCCTATCTCTCAGAGATCCCACCAAATATATGTTACCCTATAACATATATTACCCAGATTATGGATCATTAGATTTTGTTTATAGTCAATTATATTAGTTTAAACGCGGAGTATTATTCCTATAACATGTCCCATGGATCTATTATGTAAAATATCCATATATTAGGCCATCGTAGATCTTTTAGAATCCCTCTAAGTTTTTATATATTTGAAAAGCTATTTCCCATGGCTATGCTGAAGATTGCTAGAAGCCATTTCGATGGGTTATCAAGGATCCTCATTTTGGAGAGTGATTCGATGAGACTATATATCATAGATCACTATGAGATCCTACCTAGCAAGCCTGGGAGGAAGCTATGCTCAGAGACACTCGAGGTTGGCGAAGCCATACTCTGCTACCTAGAGCTAGGAGGATCGTGTAGAGCCCTTATCTTAATAGTTGGCGAAAGGGCTGAGGTTATAAGCCTTAGACTACTAACAGCGATAGACAGCGATCCAGCAGATGGTTCTCCCAAAGCTGCAAGAGAACATTGCATTAAAATGCTTCATAGTATTCGACAATACTTGCTTAAGAACTATCATTCCCGCTGATACTTACCCTAGAGAGGAGGAACGGCGAGTCATTATGCTGCCCGTAGGCCTCCTCACCGCAGCAGTTCATCCCCAGTCGTCTGGGGGTCTCGACCCCATGGTTCTTGGAAACCTGCGGTCACTGCTATACTCATTACTCTGAGCCTTATATACATAGTCTCAGCATATCTCATAGCAACTAGGAGTGATTAAAAGCCATTAGAAGTAACAGAAAATATCAAGAAAAAGAAACAGCCTTTAATGTTTCTTAGGCTCCTCGCTCGAGATATTCTCTTACCCATCCAACTATATCCTCAATCTTGATTCTTATCTGTTCTCTAGTATCTCTGAATCTTATGGTCACAGTCCCATCTTCAAGTGTTCTGCCATCAACAGTGATCCCTAGGGGAACACCGATCTCGTCTGCCCTGGCATATCTCCTCCCAATGCTCCCGCTCTCATCATATAGCACATAAAACCCTGCTTTAACCAGGTCTTGATATATCTTTCTAGCTATTCTGATCATGTTTTCATCCTCGATGAGGGGGTATACACCAGCCGTTATTGGTGCTAATCTCGGGGGTATCTTCAGCACGACCCTCTCACCCTCCTCGCTATATGCCCTGTCGAGCACAACGTATACGAGTCTCTCAGCACCGAATGAGGGCTCCACAACATGTGGGTAGAATTTTTCGCCATGGATAATCTCTTCAATTTCTTCAACCTTGAATACCTCTTTACTTACCCTCACACCTCCTATCTCTATCTCGCTGCTTGAGAGATCTAGGCTATCTAGATCTATTTTTGAAAGGGCTCTGAAGATCTCTGGAGCCTTCTCACCATAGATCCTGAGGACAGCTTGTTTATCCACTCTAACTCTCCTTCTTCTAACCTGGACAGGCTTCTCATATCTCTTATAGACAGCTAGGTCTGCCCCGCTAAATAGAGCATGCCTACTCAGATCGAAGTCCGTTCTATTAGCATGTCCCGAAACCTCTATCCACCCCCATCTAGAGACCCTGACAAGCTGGTCGAAAACCTGGGATGCATAATGAGCCCTTTCATGGGGTAGCTTCTCCTCGAAATATGTATCCGAAGGCGGGATTCCAAGGGATTCTATATATTCGGATGCAACAGCCATCCAATATGCATGCCACTCGTTCCCAACTATCTTCTCTCTGACAAGCTCCTCAATCCTATACTCAGATGGCTCATCCCTTCCATCATTTCTATCGCTCGCCGTGAGTATCCTGAGCCTCCTATCTCTAACCCTGTCTAAAAGGGGGCATGAGGGGTTTTTGGGGTCGAAGAAGAATTCTATCTCCATTATGGTGAACTCCCTAAGCCTTATCATCCCCTGTCTAGGGGAGATCTCATTTCTAGCAACCCTACCTATCTGGGCGATCCCAAGGGGTAGCCTCTCCCTCATAGCCTCATAAACCCTTTTAAAGGCTGTGAACATGCCCTGAGCAGCTTCAGGCCTTAGATAACCTATCGAATCCGCGTAGGGGCCTATAGTTGTTTTGAAGAGGAGGTTGAATAGTCTCACCTCTCCCAAAGGACCTCCGCAGTATGGACATTTAATATCTCTCTCCATAATGATTCTCGTGAGATCCTCTGGCTTCATACCCTCCGTCTTAATAGATATAGAGGATTCTATAAGATGATCAGCTCTATATTTCCTTCCACACTTAGTACACTCAACAATAGGATCTGTAAAGCTCTCAACATGTCCTGAGGCCTCGAAAACCCTTGAAGGAGCTATGACAGGGGTCTCGATCTCAATAACATATTCCTGGTGCCTCTGGACAAAGACTCTTCTCCACTCCTCAACAATATTCCTCTTAAGCAGAAAACCCAGAGGCCCTAGATCATATAGCCCTGAAACACCTCCGTAGATCTCATAGGAGGGCCAGAAAAACCCCCTTCTAACTGCCAGCTCAACTATCTTCTCATATCTGTCCTCCGCCATCCACTCCAGCCTATCACAGACTCTAAAAACTCAAAAACTTATATCCATCATTCATTTCCGTCTCCAATTCCACAGTAGATCGTCAAATCCTGCATATCCAAATAGCTAGATCCAAAAGACAAGATCAAATTATCAAATTATATAGTTATTGTATAGCTAGTGAAAAAAGATCAGGGAAAAGTATGGATATATATATCCAGAGTCTAGCCAAAATAGCATAGCTAAGCTCTCGATCTAGGGCTTAGTCTAAACATGTTTTGAAGTAATATATCTATATTATTACTGTGGGATACTATCTTGGGAATCACCTTTGAAAGTGGCCATCGTCACAGGGGCTTCCTCGGGGATTGGGAGGGATCTTGCGATTCTCCTTGCTAGAAACGGGTATTCAGTTATGCTAGCCTCTAGAAGGGTTGATGCGTTGGAAAGGGTTGCTGAGATGATCAGGAGTGCTGGAGGTTCTGCTGAGATCTTTAAGGTGGATCTCTCAAATGTTGGTGAGGCAGATAAGCTGGTGGTATCTGTTGTTGATAAGATGGGGAGACTCGATCTATTAGTTAATAATGCTGGCTATGGTGTTTATGGGCCTATAGATGAAGTCTCTACAGAAGAGATCCATAGGATCTTTGCCGTAAATGCTATATCACCAGCTATACTGATCAGCAGGGCTGCGGGGTATATGAAGAAGTTTGGAGGGGGATGTATTGTGAATATATCCACCATGGCTATTTACACCCCCATCCCATGGCTATCACTCTACGACGCATCGAAAGCAGCCCTCAAAACTTTAACGGATACGCTTAGAGTGGAGCTGAAGCCATATGGGATAAGGGTTATAGGGGTTTATCCGGGCTATGTCGATACGGAGTTCCACAGGAATGTCGTGCTTACGGAGACATCTAGGAAGAGTGGGTGGAACTCTGGAGTCTCTAGATTTGCACCAATTATGAGGAGCGATCAGGTTGCTAGGGAGATTGTGAAGAGAATAATGGATCCAGAGTTTAACGGGGATATAGTGATAGGGTTTAACTATAAATTGTTAAAAGGGCTCTCACAACATCTCGGCTGGTTAGTTAATAAGGCTCTTGAGAGGATGTATATCGCTAACCTCGAGAGACTGGGGTTAATAAGGAGGAAGAGCTGATCCGCAGGATCCGCTGTTATTTAAAACACCAGCATCATATATAGATCGATACATAGTAGAGATTCAAAGCTATATCTTGAATATTATTATTAAAACCCTATACATCAATAATCGTGGTGTCTAGATTGATTGAGAGAAGGGTTTTTGGATGGACAGGAGAGAAGATCTCTCCCCTCATCCTTGGATCCTGGGAGTATGGAGCCCCATCGATAGCCTCTGAGGAGCAGGCTATGAAGATTATCAGAAAGGCTATCGAACTCGGGATAAACGCTATAGATACTGCTGAGAGCTATGGTGCTGGTTTATCGGAGAAAATTATTGGGAGAGCTATCAAGGGTTTTAGGAGGGACGAACTATTTATAATAACAAAGGTTTCATATGATCATCTGAGATATGATGATGTCATAAAGGCTGCCGAGGCTAGTCTAAAGAGGCTTGAGACAAGCTATATAGATCTCTATCTAATCCACTGGCCACACCACTATGTACCCCTCAGAGAGACTCTAAAGGCTATGGAGAGACTTTGGAGCGAGGGAAAGATAAGATATATAGGTGTTAGCAACTTCCCACTACCAATGCTCAGAGCTGCTAGAGAATATCTATCGAGAACAGATATAGCTACTAACCAGGTTCACTACAACATGCTATATAGGGAGGTTGAGAAAGAGCTCCTACCATATATGGTTCAGGAGAACATAGCACTTCAAGCCTACGATCCATTAGCCCTTGGATTCCTAATCGGTAGAAAGGAGATTAGGGAGGAGTATAGATGGTATAGACTTGCAAAACCCGAGGTTATAGAGGCAATACAGCCTCTGGTAAATGAGGTGAGGGCGATAGCAGCAGAGCTGGGTAAAACCCCGGCACAGGTTGTCCTCAACTGGCTATTAATCAAGGAGAACGTCTTTCCAGTATTCAATACAACTAAGGAAGAGCATCTAATAGATAACATAGGTAGTCTCGGCTGGAGGCTCTCGAAGGAACATCTAGATAGGATCGATAGGGTGTGGGTCTCAATAAAGCTAGAGAGTATATAGGGATTAGATGCTCATGAAGCTCTATATTTTTTATCTATCCTCGTCCTGATATCCCATATCTCCTCTCTACACTATTACGGGAATCAATCTCTCCCTTAAGGATGTGGAGAGTTCGTTAAGCAGCTTCCTCTCATATTATATCGCTTACCCTATGGCAATGGTGTTGAATACAAAAGGTTATCAGTATATACTCATGAACCTATATGAAACTCAGACGGCAGGCAAACGATAGGAAGAAGAAAGATCTATATTAGATCTCTCATAGAATGGGATTTTCGACTGGAAATTAGTCTTTTTCCCTCGCTATGCTATAGTTGATGCTTATAGGAATTGATATTATTATTAAGTGGTTAGAATGGAGCTCGAGCTAGCTGGGGTTCTAGCTCTAGGAGTATCTATAACCTTTTTCGGGGGTCTTCTCTTCGTAAATGCAATCGAGTATATAGGGTATAGGGCTAGGTGGACAGGATCTTTCACAGGCGCAGTTGTGTCTCCCCTCTTCACATCCATACCAGAGCTGTTGATGTTCCTAGTAGCACTCTATATCTATGGCGGTGTATCTGGAGAGAAGATAGGCATTGGTACTGTGTTGGGCCAACCCTTTATGGCTGCCACAATTATATTTCCAGTGATATTCCTAGTCGCTTTGATAGGATATATAGCTGGGAGGAGGGTTGATATGGTTTTAGATGTTGAGAGGAATCTCGTGATCCCCTATATACTCTTTACAGCTGTATATCCAATAGTGCTTCTCCCAATGGTGCCGAGTCTAGGTAGTGGTAAGTATGTGGCTGGCATGGTTCTCTTAGTACTATATTTTATATATACTTATATAATGTATAGATCTAGATCGCTTGCCATGCTAGAAGCCGAGGAAGCATATCTAGCCAGGATTTTGAGGGCTGATAGCGGGCTATTAAAGCTCTCACTTGCCTCTATACAGCTTCTAATAGCTGTTTTACTAATCATGATAGGATCTAGAATGCTTGTAGCAGGCGTTGACGAGGTCTCTAAGGCTCTAGAGGCTAGCCCAATAGCGTTAGCAATACTTATAACACCTCTAGCCGGAGTTCTGCCAGAGTCCATAATAGCTATTATATGGGCTTATAAGGGCTGTTTCGTAGTTGATGGCTAGGGGTTAGATTTATAAGTTTTGATTTTGTTTATTATAAAATGATGGTTGAAGTGAAAGTTTAGAAGCAAAGAGAGGTCTATGGATAAGTCTAGGATGAAAAAGAGGGATAAGAGGTGGATGTGGGTTGCAAAGCCAGGAGATAAGATAGTTGTTAGTAGAACCGCTGCTATACCCTCAAAGCAGATATCTAGGAGGGATTTCAGGGCATTGGAAGAGATCCTCAATATATATGGCAGGATGCTTGGAGATGTGC
>JAVVGG010000021.1:0-17035 GCA_032249275.1 Desulfurococcales archaeon | reverse complement strand
AATCCTAATTTTATTTCTTTCTCCTCTATTAATTTCTTAATGAATTTCTATCTGTAGAGTTTCAGGTGAAACTAGAATTAAAGGCTATTAGGATCTCCTAAGGAAATAGATTAATTTTAATTAAAATAGCCGCATATAGTCCGTCCTAAAGAGTTTTCGCTATTGACTAAAATATTATTTTTGAAGTGAAACGCATAGTGGTAGATAGGGCTTATGTGTATACCAAGAAGGAAAGACAATATATTCATTCTTTGCGAGGAAAGGTCTGAGAGTAGAAGGGGCCTTCACAAGAGAAGAAGGATAGCGTTGATAATAAGAGCAGGTGGTATATATCCAGCAACAGGATCTAAAAGTCCTGTAAAGCCCCTATATGCTGTGGGGGAGGCCTATGAGGTTTTTATAGAGGGATCTAGAGGGGACGAGCTCTACGTTCAAATAGATCTTACAATGAACCCTAAAAAGCGTGTTAAAGGCCATATATCTATATACGATTCTAATGGCAACATGTTAATACGGGCTAAATATGAAAAGCTTAAACTAAGACTAAGCAAGGGATCCTCTAAATACGGCAAACTGGTAGAACAAGTAGTTAGGCATCTAAATATACCATATAAAAATGTTAATTGGATGTCCAGCTAACGTTTTCCCACTAACATTTTATTAGCGGGGTTAGCCCTCAGCTTGAGTTCATCAGCTTCGCTAAGTTTCAGGGCCTCTGTTAAGCTAATGCCTTTGGGCTCCCATTTGTGTGGATCTATATCTAGCTTAATTGCGGATCACCGACACATAATATCCAAATGATTATGCAACAATATATTAAACCTAATCGTTAAATCAGAAACATCTGGTCTCCTCCCAGCTTTGAAGAAAGAGACTTTCAGTTGTAAACCCTCGAGCACTCGGACAACAGGAGCTCACACCGTATTCCAAAGATTTAAAAATATCTATAGACATTCAAACTTATCGATAATCTAGAAACACAGCCTTTCCTCAGTTCTATTGAAGAGGGAACTTCCAGTTGTAAGCTCTATCTCGGCCCTTCGGAGAGGAAGTTAGTAAAGATGTATAGGTGTGTTTACAGGAAATCTCCTCCTGATCTTTCGAGGTTCTCGTATAAAGATCTGGCTTCCACATGATACGCACTTAGTATCTTTAATTAAAGGGATAACAAGTATATCGCTTCTCTTAGCCACTTCGATTCCGCATGTGGGACACTTGATATAGTCTGGATATATCCTTTTATTAGATTCAATTATATAGCATATGGTTTTTTCACTACATACCTCTCTAATGATCTTCCTTATAGATAGTATATCATGCTCTTCTAGATGTGCCGCATAGATACCTATTGGAACAGGTTTTAATTGCCTCAGACGATCAATAGCGATCCTATATTGTTTCAATATATCCCTTATACGATCTTTTATATTGCTATCCAGAGGTGAAATTAAATCTGTTATTAAAACCTCTATATATACATCTCTATTGAGAGCCCTCTCTATTACTTCAGTTAATGCTGATTCCATGTTAAACTCCAATGAGATTCTCTGGGGCACCTCAACTAATATAGCTTTTAACCCCTTTGCCTCTAACGCTTCTCTGAATCCATATTTTAATAGAATATCAAGCCTAGCCTTAACACCTAGGTTAATACCTTCTTTAGCAAGCACATCAGAGAGACATGAAAACCACGGCTTATATAGAGGCTCTCCTCCGTGAAGAAATATCAGATCTATATTGAGCTCTTTTCCCCTTTTAACAATAGAACTCGCTTGAATCTCTATTAAATCAAGAGATTCCTTTGCATCATACGCATCCGACCAAGGGCATTCGTTACATCCTTCTACCCCCAGATCGCCCGACCATATCCATAGTACGAGTGATAATCCATAGGGTCTATAAAGAGTTAGCGGTATATACTCTAATGAGGTCAAAGAAGCTCCTATAACTTCTCTTAAGAAACAGCTATCGCTGCTCATGGCTCTCCTCCCATATAATATGATCTAACTAGGCAGCATTCAAACAAACGTAATGTTATAGCTACCTATTAATAATAGCTGTAAATTCATTTAGTGTCAACATTTTATTACTTATAGCTCACACTTGGAAATAAGATCTCTGCGATTTTTGTATATATATACATGTAAAGATCTATATACTCTACTCCTTCAACATAGTGTTTTACCGTTTTTCCACAGACGATCCTACTAACACCTGAAGCTCTTATCCTTTCAATAGAACCTTTAACAAATATTGGATGAACACATGCAACATATACTTTAGAAGCTCCCTTCTCAAGTATTAGTTTAGCAGCATTGGCTATAGTTCCTCCAGTACTTATTATATCGTCCACTATTAGTGCCTTCTTACCTTTGAGATCTATTTCCTCACTAATGAAAGATCTAATCTCACCTGTATATCGATCCCTCTGCTTTTCAATATGGTACACAGCATATACATTTGGCAGCTTCGACGCCAATCTCCTAGCCCTTTCAATACCACCTATATCTGGTGAAAATATCGCTAGCTCTTCTTCACCTATAAATTGTGGAGCAAGAGGTGTGACACCGTCTATCTCGACGAACCCCTCTCCATAGATCTTTTTAGGTATATCTGAATGAGGTTCTACAACAAATACCCTGCCCACACCTAGATCCTTTATGCTCTTTAGAATTACACCAATCGATACCGGCTCTCCTTCTAGGAAAACCTTATCCTGCCTAGCATATGCCAGATAGCTTATTAAGAGATTCACTTCAGACGCTTCACCCCTGATCGCTGCATCTACAGCCAACAGGAGTTCGATGAATTTCCTATCCTGCATGGGATACATAGACTGGGTTATTAGGACCCTCTTACCTCTTACCCTTCCCTCTAGCCTGAGGTATAGCTCTCCATCTGGGTGATCCTTTGTATATGTTCTTATAATCTCTCCGCCTAGGAGAGACGCTATCTTCTCCCCAACACCCGGATCCCCACTCAGCGGGATTATACTATACATATTCAGACCCCTCTAGAGACTGAGCCTACCACTAGCTATATCGTTTCCCACCTCCTCTATATCTTTCACTGTATCTATCGATCTCCAGTAAACATCATCTCCATATACCTTTGCCAGGAGCTTCCCTTCGGAGGCTAGCTTTGGGAAACATGTTCTTTCTATATCGCCTTTTTCTGGCAGGTAATTAAATATACTGGGCTTCATAGCATATACACCAGCATTGATCATATAATCTGGGATTATCGGCTTCTCTATAAAGCTTGTCACACCCCCATTATCGCTGATCCTAACAACCCCATAGGGGCTTCTTAAAGGAACTACAGCTATTGATGCAACAGCTGTAGGATTCTTCCTCAGCATTTCAACTAATTCAAGAGGGTTAAGTGTAGTTATTATATCACCATTTATTAGTAAAAACAGCTCTTCCCCACCCAATATATGTTCAGCATTCTTTAGAGCCCCGCCGGTTCCCAGAGGATCCTCTTCAACTACATACGAAATTCTAACCCCATATCTACTTCCCGATCCCAGCTCATCTATGATCATGTTCTTTTTATATCCCACCAAGATAACTAGATCCTTTATACTGTGCTTTCTAAGCCACTCGATCTGCCAGACTATAATGGGCTTCCCACCTACCTCGATAAGGGGTTTAGGCTTATCATCTGTAAGGGGTCTTAACCTCTTACCATACCCCCCAGCTAGTATTGCTGCCTTCAAAAACCTCCCCCTATGAGTTCCCTCTACAAATATTTCTCTTTTTACAACTGAAAGTCTCGCCTTTCAGGACGAGGAGAAGGTAAGATCTAAAACCTCTCCTAAGAACCAGGAGCTTATCTAGCTCTCAACCCTACTAATTATATTCTTGTGATACCCCTGTTATCTTGAATTTAAATCTTTATAAGGGATATTGCGGAATATTTAGGAAAGAAGGTGATTCTATGAGCGGTATGGGAAACAACCGCTTTGATATAATAATAACTACAGATAGAACGATGATGACGGATCACCATGGTAAGGAGTTCATAGGATTCATGGCTACAAGCCCGAGCGTCGGGCTCCCCGAGTTTCTATGGATGTATCTCTGCTGCCCTAAGCCTAAAGTTGATAGATATGGAAGGCCTCTTGTAGCTCCCTATGGCCTTAGAAAGGTTGAGGCCAAGCTTCTTGAAAGCGGTTTTAACGCAGCTGTGATAGATCCCGACTATATAGATCGCTATGTGGAAAATGCAAAGATCCTAATGGTAGGGCACCACGACTACTTCGCATTCGGTCCCCCCAGCTCTGAGTGGTGGCTCATAACAGGCAAGGAGCCTGTTAACAGGAGAAGCTTTATAAAGCTGATGGGCAGGGCTTCTATAAAGAGGGCTAAGAAGAAGGGCCTTAAAATAGTTGCTGGGGGACCGGCAGCGTGGCAGTGGTTCTGGGAGCCTGATCTATGGAAGGGATTTGGAGTCGATGTTGTGCTAGATGGGGAGGCTGAGAAAGTTATAGTCCCCCTCGTAAAGGATCTAATAGAAGGCAAAGAGGTCCCCAACTACATATATGTCGGAGCTAACATGGCGCCAGATGTTGAAGAGATTCCAGAGATAAAGAATCCTAGCGTCAACGGGCTCGTAGAGATCATGAGAGGATGCCCTCGAGGCTGCAGCTTCTGCTCAGTCACCCTGAAAACCCTTAGACATTATCCGCTAGAGAAGATAGAGAGGGAGATCCTCGTTAATGTGAAACACGGAATAGTTCATGGAATACTTCATAGTGACGATGTGCTCCTCTACGGATCGCAAGGGGTAATACCAGTGCCGGAACCCCTTATCAAGCTCCACGAGCTAGCACTTAAACATTATAAAACAATAGCTTGGAGCCATGCCTCTCTAGCAGCTATCGTCGTTGCCCAGAGAAGATATAAGTTGATAAGCAAGTTAATGGATATAGTGTTCTCCAAAGGGGAGCAAGACTATATAGGGGTCGAGGTTGGTCTCGAAACAGGATCCCCTAAGCTTGCCAAGATAATAATGCCTGCCAAGGCAGCACCCTTCAAAGTCGAGGAATACCCAGAAATTGCTGAAGAAGCTTTTGCTATAATGCACGAATATAGGATCATACCGGCAGCGACATTTATACTTGGACTTCCAGGTGAGGAGGAAGATGATGTATGGAAGACGGTAGAGCTTCTAGATAGAATTAAAAAATATAGAAGCATAGTCGTACCAATGATCTTCGTGCCTATGGGAGCTCTTAAAGCGGATAAGAGGTCAGGGATTAAAGGACTTAAACTAACCAGAGCCCATATAGAGGCGATGAGAAAAGCCCTCTGGCATTCGATATACTGGGGAGAGGATATAATATCTAAATTCTATATAAAAGGACCCAAGTATACATTGGTTAGACTTCTTCTAAAAGCATTTATAGAGTATGCGAGGTGGAAGGCCTCAAAAATAGAGGAGGAGATAGAGACGTATAACGAGATCGTGTTATCAATTGATAAAGCAAAAGAAAGATCTGAGAGAACCATAGTAAGCCAGCTAATAGGGAGATAAATATTTCCATACATAGGCAAAACCAAAGCTAGTTAAATATATATTGCCCTCTAGCGCTATATTTTTCTAGCTTGGAGGTGATATCTCGAGATGGAATTTTGCCCCAAATGTGGAGGAGTTATGATGCCAACTAAGAAAGGGGAAAGTGTGTATCTCAAATGCAGCAAATGCGGATATGAGAAGAAGGCATCAGGAGATGCTTTAAGGGGATACACAATATCTAGGGAGACAGATAGAAGTCTCAGAGTTAAAACAACCTCTAAGATCAGTGAGGCTAGAGGAATATCTAGAAGCATTGAAGAACTGGAGCAAGAGAAAGAAGAGTACTATGAGATCTTCCTAGATCTGGTGGAGAAGGAGGAAGAGCCGGAGCAGTCTGAGGAATAGAGGAATAGCTATTTAATGCTCCAATATCTCAGCAAGGGAAGGGACAGAGACATTGAAGTTTCAAATAGCAACTGAAAGCTCGCCCTTGAGGGCAGGGAGGAGATCAGAAACTCTAGAATGATAATGAGTATAGTAGTAACTTTGACCCCTAGAGGAAGCATGACTCCCATAGGCTGTCCTGAAGAAACAGTAGTGAAGTAGCGATCTAGCGTATTTGGTGCGAAAACTGTGATGTGATAAACGAAGACACGCTCAGACGAGCTGTTAGTAGAGCTATACTTGGTTAATACTATTAATATTAAGTATTAAGTTAGAAAGTTAGTGCAGACTAGGATCATTTTTATCCAAGGTATCTATCAAGGGTCTGCTGCTTTCCGTGGGTCTTGTTACCTAACTTGATCATATTTGCTAGCAGCTCGCTCTCTACAATAGATATAGCTTCTGATACTGTGGATGCTTTCTCAGGAGACTTCTCCAGCATCCTTCTAACTGTTTCCCTTATGTGCCAGTTACCTACACTAGCATAATATCTTGGTGTAATCTCTCTTACAACAATTATAGAGGCCCTCCTACCTCTCTTATAGAGATGCTCTAAAACAGCTAATCTAGCTGCATGGTATCCCCCGTCCATGAAGAGAGGCTCTCCGCTGAAACCCTCTCTATTTCTTATAACAATCGGTTCCCTCCCTCCTTCTGTAAATATCGTGTTCGGATGCCAGATCTCTATCCACTCGAAGCTGTAGGGTCCTGGCTGTATTATAACCCAAAACCTATTTCCTAGGTACTCTCCTCGGTACAGCTCTATATCATTTACAGAGCTATATGTCCTTATAGATCTCAGAAGCCTAGATGATATGACACTATCAACGGCTGTTATAGCCCATCTAGTGGGGACAAGCCTTCTATTCCTAGAGAGGCCTAGGAGGCCGAATGATAAAGCTCTCTGTATAGTATATATCGATACACCTCTCATATATAACTCCCATATAGCTTCTGATGCCCTTATTTCATCCTCATAGATCTTTTCAATACCCTTAGATATGCTAGGATTGCTACTCACTTTAACCCTATCAGCCATTGCTAAGAGGCCGTGGGGAGTTATCACGGGGTCTAGCATTTTTGCAGGCATAGGGATTTTCACGAGACTGGCTTCTGTATCAACGGGCTTTGACGATACCATGGCAAAGGGTATTTCAAGATCTATTAGTCTTTGATAGCTCCTAACATCCGCTTTTATTACTGCTGCAACAACGCTTGATCTAAGCTCTATTATATCTTCCAAAGACTTAACCCCCCACCAATTCTCAGGAGAATCATAAATAGAAGCCTCATCACCAGTAATACCAGGCGGTATACCTATCAGCACAGGAACGAGTGGATAGTTCTTCTCACCAACTACACCGCTAGGAGGCGTAGATCCTGTAATATCTCTCCCAACTATTTTACCATATATTCTCGCCTGCGCCCTTAGTCTCACAACCAGAGGACACCTAGGTAACCCGCATAGCATTTTATAGCCTTTACACCTCACACACAGCGATGAAGAAATCTCTTTTCCAACACCCCCTAGGAAATACCCCACCCTATCCGTCTTCCCTCAGTAATATAGATCTTAAAAATAATATATTAGCTTGACCCCCTCCCCGCCCTAAAAGGGCGGGGGTTCCCTTTAGGGTAGAGAGGCTTGAGCTACATTCCGGGGTTTCACCCGGTTTAGCCCAGGCCGGAGATCTCAGCAAAAAGATCTTCTATAGAATTGAAAGGGAAGTAGATCAGCTTAGAGCCTTTACCAAGCCTTTGAGTAATGTATTGTGGATACTCAGCTACTTTTTAATATCTCTTCACCACCTCAAATGACAGATGTAAACCCGAATAGCGAGAAAGCCGGTGAAACAGAACTTCTTTATTAAAGCCCCATATAACATGATGTTGGGAGACGGGTTGGGAGGTGAAAGGAAGCCCCTGCATATACTGGCTAGTAAAGAAGATATATCGCCAAGGGTTATAGCTGTTGGTGATCCTAATAGAGCTAGGGTATTATCATCAACTATACTTGAGAAACCGAGGCTTGTAAATGAGTATAGAGGTTTCTTAATATATACAGGACTTTACAAAGGAGAACATCTTACTATAGCGACCCACGGCGTGGGGGGTCCTTCAGCCGCAATAGTCTTTGAAGAGTTACATATGCTCGGAGCGAGATACATTGTGAGACTAGGAAGCACTGGCGCATTAGTAGCACATATAGATATAGGAGATGTGATTGTTGCCGATGGAGCCGCATACCCTGTAGGGGGTACGATGGGCATGTATATGGGTAATGATAGCTTTTATCCGGCCTCGCCTGATGTGGAACTAACATATTTAATATATAAGAGGCTATCTAATAGCAAAGGCTACCGCGTATACATAGGCGCGGTATATAGCTCTGATGCATTCTATGCGGAGAACCCTGAGTTTGTCTCTAAATGGGCTTCTAGGAACGTGCTTTCAGTAGAGATGGAATGTGCAACACTCTTAGCTATATCTAGATTGAGGGGTATGAGGGCTGCATGCGTTTTGGTGGTTAGCGATAACCTGGTTAAAGGCGTATCTGTCCTCTCCTCTCTAGACGTGCTTAGAGAGAGGTTTATAGAAGTTGGTAGAGTAATTGCTGATGTGCTTGTCGAGTATAAATAATGGTTAGAGAAAATCCATCTCCATAAGAGCTATATTTCAATCACATCTCCTATTCCTGGGAGAACAACCTCTACCCCGATCTCCTCTTTCACCCTATTAGCAAATGAAGTGCCAACCTCCGGATCTGTGTGGATCACTATGATCTTCTCAAGACTCTTTATACCCTTCACGATAGATAGGAGACCAGATCTTCCTGCATGTGCTGAGAAGTCGAACCACTCAACCCTAGCTACTACTCTAGGACCATTCTCCATGAAAACCCCTTTTTCAAGGATCATCCTTCCAGGTGTATTCTTACCCTGATAGCTTACTAAGAAGATAGCTGACTTCTTATCTCCTGCAAGTCTTTTTAGATAGTAAAGAGCAGGGCCTCCCTTGAGCATGCCTGCACTGGCCACTATAACCCCTGGTTCTCTCCATATCTTTCTACGCATACTCCATCCATCAACCTGGATAAATATATCGTTAGCCCTTTTGAGGGATTCAGGCCTTCTTATATAGCCTATATGCCTTAGCATAACATCTGTAATGGGCCTTATCATCCCATCATAGCTAATCATATAGCTATTTAGCCTCTCAGCCAGTAACGCCAAGATCTCTTGGGATCTACTGAGACTAAATGCGGGAACCAACACAGTGCCCCCGTTTTCGACAACCTCTCTAATAGATTCTATAAATCTAGCTTCTACAACACTTCTCTCAGCATGATCTGTATCCCCATATGTTGCCTCTATTATCAAAACCTCAGCATCAATACCGCCAAGATCTGCAGGCCCAACTAGCCTCGTTTCTAGAGTATTCACATCACCTGTATAGAGGATCCTCTTACTTCCAGTATCCAAAAGAACAGATATCGAACCAGGTATATGGCCTGCATCCCTGAAGATAGCTTTGAAACCCCCTATATCTATTTCATCCCTATATTTTACTGATATAGAGCTTTCCATGAACCTTTCAACTTCATTGGCTTCAAATGGTAGATAGTATGATGATAGCTTTAAGAAATCATATAGCATGAGTCTCGATATATCCCTTGTAATAGGCGTCATATAGGATCTAGGCTTGGCTGAGATATAGAGTAAAGGAGCAGCCCCGACATGATCTAGATGAGCATGTGTTATGACCATACCATCAACGCTAGACGGGGGAATCGTGAGAGGGAGCATCGGTATATCTCTCTCATCAAAGGTCACCCCATAGTCTAGAAGGATATATCTACTTGCCTTTTCTATTGCTATAGCAGCTCTGCCAACCTCCTTGCCAGCACCCAGGATGTGTATCCTCTGATTCATCTTCTTCATATTTAAAAACACATTGAGACTAATATATTCTCTTTAACCTATATTAGGTAGGGTTTTAAGGAATGCTCCCAATACCAAGAGATCTAGAGAGACAACTCAGAAAAATGGGTTTAAAGGTTGAAGAGTTACGCGGGGTTAAGCTAGTATTAATAGAGACAGAAGATAAAGAGATAATGATAGAGGAGCCCCAGGTTTTAGTAATGACTCTAAAGGATCAAAAGATATTCCAAGTAATCGGAACCAAGGTTAAAGAAGTAAGGGAAGCAGAGACGAAAAAGGAGGAAACAGTTATCAGTATATCTGAAGACGATATAAAATTCGTTGCTGAACAAGCAGGTATCACATATGAGAAGGCGAAGGAGATCTTAGAAAAGGCTGGTGGAGATATTGCAAAAGCATTAATGCTTGCTCAAGAAGGTTCTACGAGAAAAACATAGGGTTTAAAAATATTTAGCTGTAAAGACCCTAGGCAAAAGATGCTTCGCACTATCTACCTTAATCTACCAATTAAAATCATATAAAGCACAGCATCAATATTCCATTAGATTAAACTATGTGCCAGATATAGAAAAGCAACTAAGCAACTATATGCAAGACCCTAATACTCCAAGTAGATCTGTAGATCGATTAAGCTAATTTAGTATTACCACATTGGGATCCTATCTCTGGGATCTATAATTTATACATTATTACTCAATCATTTCACACACCTATTTCTTATTATTTTCGCATCTAAGATCCTCATGGGTGCTTATAAAATATCGCAAGAGCTTTTCCTATCTCTTTTTACATACCTAGATAAACTAGGAAATATATCGCATGAGACAAGAGATCTATTATTGAGGCTCGCCTGGAAGCTATACGACCTTAACCGCAAGAGATCTATATCTATTAATCATAGCGTGATGGAGATCCTCGTTGCCTCACATTTAATTAAAAGCGGCTATGATGATGTCGACGTTGAAGCTCCTGTTGGCGATTTAGTAGCTGATGTAGTTGCTTATAAAGAGGGTAGGAGATTAATAGTTGAGATTGAAACAGGATTTACACCTGCAGATCACTCAACAGATCCGATTGAATATCTAAGAGCTAGGATATCTAGTAAAATTGCTAGATATAGCTCTAAAGGCGATATGTTTGCTCTAGCATTCCCAATATATTATATACCCCCTATACCAGATGCCTTATTGAAGCCTCCTTTTAAGAGGCAGGTAGACGAGTTAATAAGGCTAATAGAGAGTATCAACCAATATTATAAAAATCCACCTATAGATATAAAGGATCTTATGAATGCCAGAGTAGATGAACTCTATATCCTCTATATAGATAAAGGTAGGGTAATAAAGATCAGCCCAGACGATATGCTTTCCCTTAGAACACACCTATACAGCGAACTAGATCTATATAGATTTCTATTCAACGAATATTAAATATAAAAGATGCTCCATAGCTAAAGGCCTCTATCAAGACAGGGTAAGGATAAATCTGAATATAGATATATAATTTGGAAAGGCGTTCTAAGATAAGATATAGATTGCCTTCATTAAGATCTATGATCCTCTCTAGGATTAATTCTCAGAACGATTTAATAAAATTAAATCCACCTACAACTAACTAGGGCTGAGAGGAACTCTGATGCCTTTTGGGCTCTTCCTGAGTATCGATGTCCGATACGATGATCATATCTTCGGTTACCATATATTTACCCCATTTTTCATAGTGCTTTATTATGATCCATGTTCTAACAATTCTATGATATTCGATACATTCTGTCTCAATTATCTCATTCTGTTGAGTAACCCCTATAATCCTTGACTTTTGAATCTTTGATCCTGCATCAGTACAGCTTTCCATTTTAACAGATTTTAGAAGACCATTTATCGCTAAACCCAACAGATCTAAATAATGAACTTTTCTTGCCATGGACAATATAGACCCTTCTAATCAGTATTACTAGGGGTCTTAAATTCTATGGAGCTGCGTATCTAATGTTATCCCGATATTAAGGGGAGATTTTATAAGCAAATAATTACTATAAACATTAATCGGTGGTTGAAGTGCGGATCATAACGGTTAAGATACCAGAAAGCTATCTAGAAGGTTTAGAGGAACTCGTTAACACAGGTAGATATACATCTAGGAGCGAGGCCATAAGGGCTGCGATTAGAGAGCTTCTTCGAAAAGAACTATGGGATGTACATGATGAGAGAAAACAGGAGAACAATGATGATGAAAGCTATAGAGATAAGAAGGGAAAGATAGTAAAGTTATCTCTTTAGATATACACAGAATTTTCCATTAGATAGTCTTATATCTATATCAAAAAACACCAACTATGATCCTTTAATTTTCTCTTCGGACATCGAGCCAATATGCTAGATGATATTATAACAATATAGGTAATACTATACCTCCATTCCTAAAAGTTTTTTCCTCTTTAGCCAGAGATACACTTTTTTAATTGTTGCTACATCCTTCCTAACATCCCTTTTTGGAGTTCCACGTCTCTCAACCTCTAGAAAGAACATTGTCTCTTCAAATCCTTTCATCTCCTCTTTCACACCCTCCTTAGGATCTACTATGATTGTTGGAACTTCGAAATAGTCATGGCTGTTAGACGATACAATACCTCCAATACCAATTACTGGGACTGAGTTCTCAATAGATCTTGCTATCAATATACTTTTATAATTCTTAAATTCCTCATTCAACCTCATGAAAGTTATTATTATCTCTGATCCTGCTATAGTTAACGCATGCGCTATTTCAGGCGCCAGGAGATCTTCTTCACACATAACTCCTATAGTGATTCCCACGTCTATAACTCCTAGATCACTTCCAGACGATATTAATCCTAGATCTAGCGGACCGAGAGCTATCTTCCTATATTTTGCAACAATACCTCTGTTAGGCGTTATAAAGATCGATGTGCTATATAGCCTAGGGCCAGCCCTTTCTATTATAGGTCCTGTCAAGATAGGAATCCCTGCCTTCTCCGAATAATGCCTTAGAATTTCTGTAGTACTTCCAGGGATCTTCTCTGCATAGGTTTTCTTAAAGTGTTTCCTAGGATCTACATCCCCGATGCTATCAAGCACAGGTCCTAAATGGAATAGAGCTGGAAGTATTGCTAATCGTGATTTTCTCTCTTTTGCTGTTACGAGGATCTCGTAAACTCTCTCTAGGTTTTTTCTCTTCATCCTATATCTTATTCTCATATGGGGAACGGCTATTATCATTTTATCCTCCCCAACTCCTTTCATTCTACTCACCACCCTCAACTAGTCTATAGCTTTTGAGCTCATTATATAGTTCGTTAAGCACCTCTATATAATCAGCTGATCCTCTTTCTATATGATCCATCTTTTCCTCTAGCTTCCTAGTTCTATCTATATTCACCAGAGCGCTGTATTCCTTCAATAGATAGTCATAAACCCTCCTACCATATTTATTCGATACCAAAAGCCCTGTTTTCTTGAAGAAGCTTCTTACAATATATCTTCTAAGAATTATATCGACTATCTTGGCATATGTGCTAGGCCTTCCAATACCTTCGTGCTTCATCATCTTAATAAGATCCCCAGGTGTATATAACCTCTCACCTCTAAAGTTCTCAGAATCTACTACAATTTCTATATCTCTGCCTATGAGGGTTTTAGGGAATGGCTTGTATTGATGGCTATAGAACTCCATAAACCCCTTTTCGATGATGTCACATATCTCTTTAGAAGTTGCCCGGGCTATTATGCCCAAGCTATCTTTTACATCAAAACCTATAACACAGATCTTAACTTTAGCCGGGATAGATTGGCTCGCTATAAACCTCCTAAAGATCAGATCATATACTCTCATATGATCCCTCGAAAGCCTAATATCTAACAATCCCTCCGCCAACATTCTTCCCAACATGTCGTGATCTATAGGTCTGGTGGGCCTTATAGCTTCATGCGCCCCACCCTCCCCCCACCTCCTAGGTCTCAAGAGATCTTGTACCCCAAGTTCTGTCATATATGATTTAGCTATCTCAATTCCATAGTCAGACACTCTTGTAGAATCTGTTCTATGATATGTTATAAGGCCTAGCTCGAATAGATCTTGGGCAATGTCCATGACTCTTGGCGCGGGGATTTTTAGATATTGCGATATATCTACAAGCATAGTATCAGTTGTATAGGGGGGCGGTGGATTTAGCTCCTCCTCATAGCTATCAACAACATATATGTGGATTATAACCCTATCACCTACATTGGGTTTCTTGGTAAACATGTTAAGGGGTATTTCCAATATATACTGTGGCTCTTTATCACCCGTGTAGAGCCTTGCTATAAAATATTTACTCTTCTTATGCTCTCTAGTAGATGTAACAACCCAGCCAAGAACAGGCGTCTGAACCCTTCCAGCGCTAAGCCTATATTTAAGATCTAGATCTTCCTCCTCCCTCAGATGATCTGTTACCTTTTGTGATAATATAAAACCTATCCATCGATCCTCTATCCTTCTAACTAGCTGAGCCTTAACCCTATTCAGATCTATATCCCTTGGATTGTTAATTGCATTGATAAAAGCCCTTCTAGTTACCTCATGGAACTCTATCCTTTTTATTTTATTATTATAGGGCTTCAAAGCAATATAAAGATCAAAAGCTATTTTCTCACCCTCAGTATCGGGATCAGTTGCTATATAGATCTCGTCAACCTCTAGAGCAGCCTTTCTAAGAGCCTCTATAGTGCTCCTACTATCCCTAATATCATTAGATCCACATATTGGGCATCTAAGCTCTCCTTCTAACGTATCATTGGTGAATTGATTGCCACATTTTCTACATCTCTTAATCGTAGTATATATCGGGATATACTTATTACCCTCTACTATAACCCCGTGTAGGGATCTCTGTTTTGAATATAGGTAATTATCTAGATCATCAACCGCTAAATCGTATAAGTGTCCACCGCTCGCTGTGATAAGCAGGGTTAGGTTGCCTAATGAAGCCTCATAAACCTTGATCTCGCCGAGCTCTTTAACACTAGGCCTGCCAAAGAAGCTAGCTATTGTTCTGGCTTTATTGGGTGACTCGACTATAACAAGTACTGTTCTTGTGAGCTCTTTAACGCGATCTCCTAGAGACATGTGTAGAACTCCTTGCCTAGCCTTTCTAATGTTGTCCCTATCGCGATCAATCTCCCTTAGAATCTCGTCTATATTCGCCTCATTAAGCCTTTTAAGAGCTATATCCTCAGAAATTATTTTAAGCCTTCTCTCGAGCCCTATAAGCAACCTAGGATCTCTTTCTAGGATTATCGATAACCCTTTTGAAATCCCGCCTACATATAGTCTGGAGGTTCTACCACTTGCTTGGATATATGTTGCCCAATCAGGAATATACACATATATCTTATCACCTATCTTTTCAACCTTTGTATACGGATTCTTCTCTAATTTAGAAAGAAATCTTGGCTCCGAGATTATTGAGTTCACAGCATTTATAGCTTCCTTGAGAACTCTCTCTGCCCAACTCGCAGGCTCTCCTCTTTTAGCCTTTTCAAATATTTCTTTAAGATATGTTGGAGAGCTTCTCCTAAGGATTCTAAGCACTTTATTGAGTGTTGTTGTGAGCTCCTCCCTCTTGCTGCTATCTTCTATAGTGTCTATTGCTAGCTCTAGGATCCTTGGTATATCCTGGACTTCTATCTCTTTTATATCAAGAGCTATTTTATGTCTAGGCGTTTCGAGAAAGACAGCATATCTAATAACATCCGGAAGATCGATCCCTCTTACTGCAACACCATAGTATGTTGATACGCCAACCACAACATCGATCTCCCCGTTTGCGAAGGCGTCTATAATCTTTACATTCTTACTCGTTAGAGGTGCTACATGTAGGTTTGTTCTTTTTGAAAGCGCCTCTGATATTTTCTCAGCATACTCTATACCAAGGTCTCTGGGTACATATACAATCCCGCCAGATCCTAGTTTTTTAATTAAGTTAGATGCTATATCTACAAGATCTTCTTTATCTCCAACTATATAATATAGATCAGCTACATTTCTTATCACATCATATCTAGCCCCTATTTCAAAGCCAAAGATCTCTCTAAGGATCTTTATCCTTCTTCCTCGAGCCCTACCTGTAGCACTGCTTATAACCAGGATCAGATCTTTTCTCTTGGATTTTTCTACATCTCTTTTAAGATCTGAGATCTTCGCTAAGATCTCTTCATTATTTTCTTTAAAAGCTGCTTTGACTTTGAGATCTACTATCGTTAGGGCTTTTTCGACTGTATCTCTCTCTATACCCATGGTATATAGCACGTGATCCAGTATCTTCCCTCCTCTAAGGATAGAATCTACATCGTCTACAAAGAAGAAGTTTATCTTCCCTTTTATTAGAGCTATGTTCTCTTCATTTCTAAAAAACGCTGATGTTGTGATCAATATATCGAACTCTCCTTTAGAGAGTCTCTCTATAACCTCCTTACGCTCTTGCTGTGGGATCTTACTATGATAAACCTCAATCCTTACAGCTTTCCCTAGAGAAGCCTTATCTAGATATTCGTTGGCCCTCTTATATAGTTGATCTGCCAGGGGTATTGTGGGAACTATGATTAGTGATTTCCAGCTTCTCTCTAGCGCTAGAAAAATAGCCATAATAACCCCAAAAGTTGTTTTCCCAACACCTGTGGGAGCTATTAGGGCGAAACTCGAGCCAGTTATAACTCTCTTGGCCCACATCTTCTGAAGACTCCAGGGGTCTCTACCAATACATATCCTAAATAACTCTGAAAACTTGCTAACACTATCTTCCACCTTAATTAGTGTTTCATAGTTTATTAGAGATCTTTTCTCAAGCCTATCTCTCTCCCTCAAAGCACTATAAATCAATCTATGGAGTTCCTCAATAGAACCTGCTTTTAGAATTCTCTCTATATGTGGGCTATTAATACACCTTCCACATGGGATCCCCATTGCAAGGCGATCTGTAGGTGATGATAATCCACAATTAGGACAAGCCCACCTATATATGGCTTCAGGAACACTTAGCGGTTGTCCACCTTTTAGTGCCTCTTCCTTAATCTGTCTCACATAACCAACCAATAATAAGAGAAAAAACTCTCCTTTAAATACCTAAT
>JAVVGG010000020.1:0-17338 GCA_032249275.1 Desulfurococcales archaeon | reverse complement strand
AGTATTCATATTTCCAGCATCTTCCTTCCTAGCTAGAATATTTCTAGATGATGACGTTCACCAGCACCCCTATATTTCTTCCAATAATTATAATGTAAATAATAAGTTTTTAAATGCAAGCCATTATATAAGTTGGCTGGATCTAAAAGCTCTGCGAGTCTCTAATTTCATTTATAAGATCTTTACAGCTGAAAGCTTCGCCTTTCAAGGCGGAGATGGTGTCTATAAGCCCTGTATCCTCTGGTATTCTTGATGATGGTGATGCATGAAAGTCTCGGGGGCCACCTCTAGCAATACTCAAGATGCTGGATACACTAGGTTAAACATATGCCTTCAAGGCTATGATAAAGTCCATAGCCCTAAGTTCCTCGATGAGAGGGATAGGGGTGATGGGCCGGAGACCTCAGCAAAAGATCTTATATAGAATTGAAAGGAGAGAAGGTTAGATTACTAAGAAGTATTTAGAAACAACCTGAGCTATTATAAAGCATTAACAGGAAAAAATAGTTTCGTAAAAAAGCATTACTCTGTTATCTAATTATGTTATTGTTGATGCTTACCAGTGCTAAAAACCCTAAGGCAATTAAGTATAGATATAGCTAAAGCTTTCGCTATAATGGTTTTCTGAATTAAACTAAGAATATATAAAGTATAAAGATCGATCTAAATGAGGGTATATACAGCAGAACTAAAAATACGCAAAAGCTGATCAGAAACACCTAATATAGTCAGATCTTTACAGCTAAAAGTTTAGCTCTTCCAAAGAGTGAGGAGAAGAAATTAGTACTAAAGATATCCTCTCCAAATCAATATATTGATTTGGAGAGGTAAGATCTGTGAAAATAGGGATCTATTTTAAGCGATTCTCTAGATTAGCATCTGAGGTAGCGCTAAAGGTTGCTGAAGAGTGCTCTAGAAGAAACTTAGATGTGTATATTGAAAGAACTCTCATAGAAAATGGAGATCTGGAAAACAAGGATATAGTTGATCTGATGAAGAAGTACAGCGTAGGAGTCTTCAAGCTAGAAACTCCTGGGGTGGATGTAATAGCTGTAATCGGTGGGGATGGAACGTTGCTTAGGGTTTTACACATGCTCGGAAATCCAAGAATACCTATAATGGCTATTAGAATGGGTAGAAGAGGCTATTTGCTAGATGTTACCCCTATAGAGATCTCAGACCGCATTGAAGATCTTACCAAGGGCAGATACAAGATCGTTGAGTACATGAGACTCAGTATAAGAGATAGTGAAACAACATATCCTCCCGCCTTGAACGAAGTAGCAATAGTATCCATAGGCATGGGCAGATCTAAAGTTATAAGGCTAAAGATCTATAAAGACGATAAACCACTATATTTCATGGAGGGCGATGGTATCATTGTAGCAACACCAATAGGATCTACAGCATATTCTATGGCCGCAGGAGGCCCTATATTAGATCATAACCTAAAGGGATTTGTAATAACACCTTTAGCCCCTGTACAAACATGGCTAAGACCTATTGTTGTTGATGCGAACTCCAAAATTAGGGTACAAATTGCGGAAGATTCACCAGAGGCTTATGCAATAATAGACGGTCAATTCTCCGCAAAACTCCAGCCAGGAAGATCATTAATCGTGGAGAGACACCCAGATCCGGCAAGGGTAATTAGATTCCATGATATAGACAACGCATATGAACGGCTCTTCATGAGACTCTGATCCCTCTCACCCTAAAAGACAGTGCATTGTTTATCTTAAGAAACTCTCCTCGTATTTCTTCACATGAGCTACGCTTTGCTTTACATCCATGAATAGTCTGAGGGCTTCTCTCACATCTTCTTTAGTTACTTCTTTCCTCCCCTTTCTCTCTGCAATTATTCTTGAGGGTTCTAGGAGTTGTACAGCATGTCTCAGACTTGTTTCAGTACCTATCTTTACTAGCTCTTCTAGAGCTTCCTCCTTTAACTCTATCTCCTCCTCTAACATTCTTATTCTAAGTATCTGTCTTATTTCATCTGCTGTATATGGTCTTGTTGGTATTATTAGAAGCCTGTCCAGAAGATCCAGCGGTATCCCGTGTGGGGATTCGACATCTGTACCTCTTATCTTGGTGATCCCCCTATTTGTAGCCATAATTATTATTGGAGCGAACTCGCTCTCCATAGCCCTCGATAGAAAGCTGAAGGACTCTATATCCAGCATGTGTACATCATCTATGAATAGCACTCCAGGAATAAGCTCCGCCTTTCCCTCCTCTATCATCTTCTTAACACTTTCATCAACCTGCCTTCTCAGCTCAGGATCTATCTCCCTCTCGCTTACAAAGCCGAATAGAGAGAAAAACGATGCCTTTCTAAGAGCTAGGCTAAGATCTAAGTCGTAGAGGGTGAATGTCCTAACTATCTCTTTCTCCTTCTTAACAGGCCCTTTTGGTATTTCTATCTTCTTAACAACATCTACATCATATGTTTTAGCACCCTCAACCTCTGCTCTTCCAACTAGGTGCACAGCTCCTGTTTGTGCATCTATATATATTACATCCCCTTTTCTAATCCCTATTTCTCTTAGCTGTGATGCTATCTCCTGCCCAACGTTCAGGGTCATCTGATCATCTTTCGTTGCTAATGTTATCGTCGCCTCTCGGGGTACCATCATATATGGAGTGTAGGGAGACTTAGGAACCCTATATTTGATCTCTTTCACATATCCCTCATATACAAGTCTAAACTCCCTTATCCTAACTCCTATCGCCTTTCTAAGAGCCTGCATTAACACCTCAGTCTTCTTGATCTCTGATGAATAGATCTCCGAAGCATCCATAGCAACAAAGGGAGTGTCCTCACCCAACTCTCTAGCTATTGCAATAGCTATAGCTGTTTTTCCAGTTCCAGAAGGTCCTACGAATAGAACCCCTCTACCAGCCATTTTACCCTCTTTAATCATCTGTACTATGATGCCCGCAGCCTCCCTAGCCTCTAGCTGCCCTACTAAGCCATCTCCGATAGGCTTTGGCTTTCCATCTTTATCCAGGCCTAGACCTCTTATATGGCTATGTATCCCTTTTCTTTTAAAAGTAGTTACCCTAACCTCTCTAATCATCTCCGACATGTCTTTATTCCCATATTTTTAAGAATTTATAGACCTAAATATCTTAGAGAGACAGCTAATATTTATTTTTATTGCTAGGTTTTCTTCTTCCTCAGAGAGGCTATAAAAAACCCTGGATAACCAGATCTTGGATCGAATCTTATCATCCCATAATCCGTTACAAATGCTCTCCTCTTAACCCAATATGGCGGCTCAACAACTTCAAAGCCCTTATTCTCTATAAGCTGGCCTATTAACATCTCATTTTCATCATATGTTATAGAACATGTGGAATAAACTAAGATACCCCTATCCTTAAGGATCTTCTGTGCCTCTCCTAAAAATTGTATCTGATATCTAACAAGGTTATCTAAGTCTCTATACGAGATCCTATGCCATAGCTTTGGCTTAACCCCTGTATCTGTGCACGGAGGATCTATAATCACCTTATCAGACTTTATACTAAGATCCCTGCTCAGATATCGAGAGTCAAGCCTATAAACCTTGATTTTATCTTTATATCCAAGTCTTTTAAAATTCTCCAGCATTTCATTAATTCTTCTAGCAGAATGATCTATGGCATATATCTCGGCTCTCCCCATAGATAGCTCATATATATGCCCTGTCTTACCTCCAGGAGCGGCACACATATCGATGATCACGTCGCCGCCTTCCGGGAACAACATTCTAGAAGCGATCATCGACGGAAATGACTGAGGATATATAAGTCCTTGAAGCCAGGCAGTAAGCTCTCTTACAGGGGCAGCCCTATATAAGCTCTCCTCCACCTTAACAAAAACCCCACTTCTAGTTTTTACAGCATCTGCACAGCTGACCATCGCCTTACCTACAGCTACTAATATCCCATTCTCAGATACTACTGATACCTCATCACCCTCTCTCACGTTGCCACATGATATAACACCTGGAGAGTATAGATTAGATCCTATCATAACCGATTCAGAAGCCCTTTTATCAGCTACAACGATCTTTCCTCTTTGCTCTAATTTATAGGGCCCCTCAACTGGAATGTAAACAGCTTCCTCCAAATCTTTGTCTTCATACGCCTTATACCCATCCTTCTCTATTGATTCAAGAACGTCTTCTCTAGATGTCCTCAATAGATTAACTCTGAGATATAATCTATTTGGAGGCTTAGTTAAAGAAAATAGAATGTTTATAATATCTCCTCCCAAAGCTTTCTCAATGGATTTTAAGACATATTCGTTATATTGAAAAATAAATCTTAAATCGATCTTCAAGATGGGATCTATGACTTCCAGCCTTTAAACCCCCAATTATTTATTTTAAACTAACCGGGAATATTACAGGCAAACCTAGACGATCTCCTTCCCATCTTGAAGTGGGATTCTTGGTTATTAAGAATAGATTTAGACGCCGGGGGCGGGATTCGAACCCGCGCGGGGTGGGAGCCCCAGTGGGTCTCCTGCCTATGTCTATGCTGGAGGTCTCGAGCCCACCCCCTTAGGCCGCTCGGGCACCCCGGCACTGCCACCAAATTCTATATATCATCCGCTGCCTTTATATCCACCTTATGGCTCTCCTCTTTAGCTTCGCTAGCTTTTTAGCTCTGTAACGATGTTTATATGGTATAAAGTGGGTGTATAATATGGCCCAGGTTCAGCAGCTCTTCAAATCAAATATAAATCCAGACTGGTGTCCCGGATGCGGTGACTACGGGATACTCAACGCTGCCATAATGGCTCTCGGAGAGTTAAAGCTAGATCCGTCTAAAGTAGTCATAGTAGGAGGTATAGGATGCTCTGGCAAGATACCCCATTATATTAATGCAAACGGTGTCCATACACTCCATGGTAGAGCGGTTCCCTTCGCCCTTGGGATAAAACTGGCAAATCCGGAGCTTGAAGTCATTGTATTCGGTGGTGATGGAGACCAACTAGGCATAGGCGTAGGCCACATCGTATCCGTTGGAAGAAGAAACCCAGACATGGTTATAGTTATCCATAACAACCAGGTTTATGGATTAACCAAGGGTCAGGCATCACCAACACTCCCAAGAGGCATTAAAACAAAAGCACTGCCAAGGGCTAACATACAGGATCCCGTCAACCCTATCAGGCTCGCCCTTGCATCTGGGTTCACATTTGTGGCTAGGGGCTATGCATATGATGTTCCTCACTTAAAAGAAATATTTAAAAAAGCTATACAACATAAAGGTCTTGCCTTAGTTGATGTAGCACAGCCATGTCCAACATATAATGATGTGTATACAAGAGAAATATATGCAAAGAGAATAGTTAAACTGGAATCTCTCCCAGGCTGGGATCCAGTCGTAAGAAGCCCTGAAGAGGCTGAAGAGAAGGCTAAGAGGGCTTGGGAGCTAGCAGAATGGGGAGAAAAGATCTATATAGGAGTGTTCTATCAAAACCCCCTCGTTCCGACATACGAAGAGAGACTCTCTGAGAGAATACCGCTATATATGAAGTTCCCGCCTGCTAAGCTACCGATAGAGATAGATGGAAGACCTCTTATGAGCGCAGAGAGAATCCTTGCCCCGCGTATGGTATAAACCTAATTGTACTGCATACATAACATAGAAAAAGATCTATATAAAGTTTTTATTATTAGAGAGCCTGTATGGAGTGATTATTAGCATCCGCAATTATAAAGTGCCTTTAAAACATCATATGATCGGTTGTATATATCTAGCCTTAGTTTTCAGAAGATCACTTATTTCCTACTAGAAACTCAGCTGAAATATCCTCAGAAAATTCAGCTAACTATAGATGCCAAAGCTTATCGATAAAATTACATATTCTAGCGATTTAGTGATTTTTATTTAGGGGATATATGCCTAAAGTAGTCAAAGTCGATCCTCTAAACCCTGATAAAGAGATCCTTAGGAACGCTGCAGAAGTGCTGAGAAGAGGTGGTGTAATTGCCTTTCCCACAGAAACCGTCTATGGGCTTGGGGCTGATGCTATGAATTCAAATGCTGTTAAGAAAGTTTTTGAAATAAAAGGAAGACCTCCTGATAATCCGTTAATAGTTCATATAGGATCTTTTGATATGTTATTTGATGTTTCCGCCGATCTTGATGAATGTATTATTAAAAGCCTTAAAACTTTGTGGCCTGGTCCCTTTACAGCAATAGTGAAAAAAAGAGAATCAGTGCCAGATATAACCACGGCTGGCCTACCATTCGTCGCAGTTAGGATGCCTGCTCATCCTGTGGCTCTTGCTCTGATCGAAGAATTTGGGAGACCTATAGCGGCTCCAAGTGCCAATAGATCTGGAAAGCCAAGTCCCACCATAGCTGAACATGTTATAGAAGATCTAGGAGATTCTGTAGATCTGATAATAGATGGTGGTGAAACATTCTTTGGTGTAGAATCAACAATACTTGATCTCACAAGGGATCCTCCTATGCTTCTAAGACCGGGTCCCATAGATCCTGAAACTCTGGAGAAGATTTTTGGGAGAAAAATCGTGATACCCAACTTTGTAAGAGGCTTAGGAGAAGCTGAGAAAGCCCTAGCACCTGGAATGAAATATAGGCACTACGCTCCAGATAAAAAATTAATATTAATTGAGGATGGAGAGAATATGGATATATGCATAAGAAATGTAATTAAAGATTTCTTGGACAGAATGTTGAAGCCCTGTATAGTGGGTTATGAGGAATATAAATACATAGCATCTATATATATGCTCGAATTCATATCCCTAGGCTCAATACGAAACCCATATGAAATAGCGAAAAATCTATATAAAGGGCTTAGAAATGTTGACAAAACATCGGCAGATCTCTGCATAGCCATTGGCGTTGACGAAAAGGGTATTGGACTTGCCATAATGAATAGACTTAGAAAGGCTTCAGGATACAATATAGTTAAATGCACATAAGTTAAAACATAAGAGAATTAAGGATCTTCAGAAATCAGTTCTCTAAACAATAACTCCTCATAACCTTAAGGGGCGAGGATTCTATTAAAAACTCCTTTATTTACTCCTTATCTATCCATTACCACATATTCCATGCAATATAAAATCTCCTTTTGCTTAAAAAGGTAAGTATTCAGCTATAAGGGTTTGAGGAGCTTCTAGCGGGCATTGATACTTCCTCTCTATTATTGACGCTATATGGATTTGACAACCACTTTATTTATGACTATGATTATTCTAGTATTTCTTAATATATTTTCCCAAAAAGTTATAGAATTTAGAAGTGAATGATAATGATGTCTATCCTATCTTCTCAGAGACTTCTTAAAAGCATTATAGTACTGGCTATCCTATGCATAACTATCATAGCATCCCCTATAGCATATCTTGGAAGTATATGGAGCGCTTTAAGAGATCCCAAGCTAGATCCTTTGATATCTAGCAAAATAGCGGAACTAGGAAGTATAGATGCTATAGTAATTCTTAACGATAATAGCGAGATCTCAAAGATGCTAGTATCTAGCGTTCTTGGAAGCAATAATATTTTTAAGATCTACAACAATATCCCTTACATCTACGCTAAAATAGATCTTAGTATACTCCCTACTCTAGTATCGCTTAACGTAGTATATAAAATAGTGCCTAACATAATCTTCAAAAAGCTCTCTCTAGACAGATTTGTACTTTTTAACTATAAGAAGTTGCAGGCATCCATGGAGATTCCCTCATTAGTCAATTGGGGTCTTTTCAGGACAGGTACTATAGCTGTTTGGAGGGAGTTCAATATAACTGGCGAAGGTATCGTAATTGCAATACTAGATACCGGGGTTAACGTGAATCACCCTCTCATAGGAAAGAAGATGTTTACTATAAATGCCAGTGATCCCAGCTACCCTGGTGGATGGATAGAGTTTGACTCAAAGGGTAGGCCTGTATGCAGTACTCCCCACGACACAGATGGTCATGGCTCTTGGGTAACATCTATAGCTGTAGGTGGCGATACAGAGAATGTATTCATAGGGTATGCCCCAAGAGCTATCTACATGCATGCCTTAGTATTACCCACAGGATCTGGGACGTTTGCCCAGGTCTTAGCCGGGCTTGAATGGGCAGCTGATCCTTACCTATGCAACGGAGCTAAGGTCTCACAGATACTTGGAGAGGTATTTAGACCTAACATAGTGTCTATGAGCTTTGGCTCCGAGAGCAACTACTCAAGCTACTTATTGCCTGCTATTAGAGCCCTTCTAAGCCTAGGGATTATCCCTGTTGCTGCGATAGGTAATAGTGGAATATACACGAGCTCTAATCCAGGAAATATTTGGGGTGTATTTGGCGTTGGCTCTATCGAGAGAGACGATTCAGTATCGCTCTTCAGCTCAGGTGAGTACGTGGAGTGGCCGGATCCCCCATCATCATGGCCTTTCAAAGGGGTCTATCCCAGAGTATATTATAAGCCCGATTTCGTCGCACCCGGAGTTATGATCCCGGGGGCATATATATCGGAGGATCTACTAGCTGTGGGTAGCGGCACGAGTGCCGCAGCACCGGCCCTAGCTGGGATTATAGCGCTAGGCCTTCAGGTAGCAAGGATTAAAAAGCTAAATATCACGCCCTCATCGCTCTATGATCTGCTGGCAGAAACAGCGCAGAAATACGGCACGGATACAGCTTCGAGGATAAGGTATGGAAATGGGGTGGTTAATGCTCTGACATTCATCGCATTCATATTAGGGTATAAGCTTAGAAATGTCGAAGGATCTATTTCCCAATCCCAATACAGTGTCGGCTCACAGGGCTCATATTCTATAAAGGGTTTTCAGAAGGGGTTTACTCTCTATATCGATGATCAAAAGTATATTGGTATAAGGGGTTCGGCCTCCTTTATAGTTCCCCCATCTGACTATGGAGATCACTATATCCATGCTTTTTCACTAGAAGATAACGTATATAGCTATAATAAGTTTAAGGTCTTTCCTACCATAAAGTCTACAGGCTCATATATATCTGGTAGCGAGCTGTTTTTAAGATTAGACGGTTTCCCAGCTATAGAAACTATAATAATCAGATTTATGAGTGCTACAAACCCCTCTATAGAAAGCAATATAATAGCTATTGGTTTTCCAAATTTAAGAGGGAGGATCGATCTATATGTGAGGCTTCCATATATTGGTTCGCCTCAATCAATATCAATAGTAGCATCAGATCTGGTAGGGTTGATAGGGGCTTCGATTGGCATGACAATACATCCCCCATTAGAGAGTACTCGAATAGTTCCAACAACCTCCTATGAAAGGATCCAGGTATTAGTTAGCGGCCCTCAATCAGCTGCTGTAGGGGACACAATAACTATAGCTATATATCCTTATATCGGAGGCATTGTTTTAGTAAGCAATATAACTGTATATGTGTATTATGTTTCATCTCCAGGTAATATGCCACAGCTTCTAGAAAGGATCGATAGAACCTCGGTAAGCAGTTTAAATGTAAAGATAAATATTAGTAGCCCTGGCCTCTATATACTGTGGATCAACGCATCATATTCCCAACAGCTAGGAAATGCGATCACGAGGATTGAGGGTTCTGCTGCATATACTATAAGGGCACTTCCAAGAGAAGAGCTAGTGACAATAGAAAATATTTATAGAAACATATCTATACTCTCAATCGAGATATCTAATATTAATTACTCGATATCCTCCCTCATATCTAGTATTACCAGTCTAAGGGATATGTATATAGAACTTACTACCAAATATTCTATTCTCTACAGGAATATAGAATCACTTGCAAGAGAGCTAAACGAAACCAAAAGAAATATATCTATCCTACAAGATATCTCAAGATCCATTACTAATGAAGCTATCAGAATTCGAGATATGTTCTACGTAACAGTAACTATCATTTTAATTTTAATAGTAGCATTGGGATATACCATATATATAATTCGAAGACGTACCCTATAAAGTAAAACTTTCTATAGATCAACTTGGTAATTTTTACATAATTTACTTAGAAGACCTAGAGATAGTCTCCTAGCAATTCCCGTTCTTCTAGAAGGATCGCTTATAATATTATCATAGACCCTTATAATTAATAGCAAGACTTCCAGCTATAAACGAGTTTAAGGTTGACTGCATCGAGATATAGCTAGCTTTTGCATAGTATTTTAGCTTCATGTTAAACTTAAATTTCAATATTTAGATTTTTAATTAAGAGACAGGTTGTGAGATATATTGGCTCTAGGATATGGAAAAAAATATGAAGTCCCAATAATAGTAGATCATGAGACTGTTGATGTTATACGGCTTGATTCTATAAAGCTAAGAGGGGTCAGCAAATGATGTCAAGAGGTAGAGAAGCTAAGTATCTTAAAGACGTGGCTCTTGTAATTGACACGGCAGGCTTTTTATCTGGCTATATTGCTACTATATATGGAACCAAAATATATACTGTCAAAGAAGTATTAGAAGAGGTTAAAGATTCGTGGAGTAAAGAGAGATTAGAACTAATATTAAGCTCTGGTAAGATAGATGTTCGTGAACCAAGTAAATATAGTATTGAGAAGGCTAGGGCTATAGCCAGCGAAGAAAGCTTTTTAGAAGCGCTTTCTGAAACAGATCAAAAACTTCTAGCTCTAGCAATAGAGTTAAAGGAAAATGGTGATAGAGTTGTATTATTGACAGACGATAGCTACCTACATATGCTGGCTAAAAAGCTAGGGATTACCAGCAGGGGGGTGAAGAGAGGGGTTCCTATGAAATTCAAGACTAGGATATATATATGCGAGGTATGTGGGTTCTCAACTATAAAGAAGATCGATAAATGCCCATCATGCGGCTCGCCTGTCAAGGAGGCTCAGTAGAACTGACTGCTCCAACCAGCTGGTAAAGCTTATAAGCAGTGAATATATTAGATGTTCGAGGTGCTTTTGATGCACCAATGGGCATAGGTGGAAGACCGAGCATAAGGGCCTCTCAAATAGAGGAGTTTGTACCTAAATATTGGTATAACATACTACCTGATCTACCCAAACCCCTGCCTCCACCACGTCTTCCTGACGGATCAGTACCCCCTAGATCTATGTTTGAGAGGTTATTCCCGAGATCCCTTGTAGATCAGGAGATAAGTCAAGAGAGATTTATAAAGATTCCAGAAGAAATTAGGGAAACACTGATCAGCCTCGGAAGACCTACCCCGCTCATAAGGGCTAGAAGACTTGAGCAATATCTAAAAACACCTGCGAGGATCTACTATAAATTTGAGGGAGTACTACCAACAGGAAGCCACAAGGTAAACACTGCTGTAGCTCAAGCATACTATAATAAAATAGAGGGTATCGAAAGAGTATCAACAGAAACAGGAGCTGGTCAATGGGGGTCTGCATTATCGCTTGCAGGAGCGCTCTTTGGCCTCAAGGTTAGGGTCTTCATGGTTAGATCTAGCTATGAGCAGAAACCATATAGAAGGGTATTGATGGAACTCTACGGGGCCGAGGTGATACCGAGCCCTTCTAATATAACTAAATTTGGAAGATCTGTGCTTGAGAAGGACCCTAATAATCCGGGGAGCCTTGGTATAGCGATTTCAGAGGCCATAGAGGATGTCTTATCAGATGAAAAAGCTAGATATAGCCTTGGAAGCGTTCTTAATCACGTGCTTCTTCACCAAACAATTATAGGGCTTGAGGCTAAGAAACAGCTTGAAGAGATCGGCGAGAGAGAGCCCGACTATGTAGTTGGATGCGTTGGAGGAGGATCTAATTTCGCAGGGCTATCCTATCCCTTTATACATGATAGGCTTAGAGGCAAGTCAAACACAAGATTCCTAGCTGTAGAGCCAAAAGCCTGCCCTTCACTAACAAGAGGTGTATACACATATGATTATGGAGATACAGCTGGTCTCACACCGCTGCTGAAAATGTATACAGTTGGTCATAGATATAGAGTCCCACCGATACATGCTGGCGGCCTCAGATATCATGGCGACGCCCCTACCCTCTGCCTGTTAGTAGCTGAGAAGATCATAGAAGCTGTAGCATATCACCAGACAGAGATCTTTGAGGCAGGTAAGATCTTTGCTAGAGCTGAGGGAATAGTACCAGCGCCTGAGAGCGCCCATGCAGTAAAAGCTGTAATAGACCTAGCGCTGGAGGCAAGGAAGAAGAATGAAGAAATGGTTATCTTATTCAACCTCAGCGGACATGGACTTCTAGATCTCCAGGGTTATAAAGAATATCTAGAAGGTAAACTTGCCGATTACGAACCAGAAACCATAGACCTCTCATACCTACCAAAGATAGGCGAGGGATGATGAAGAGCATAAGGATCAAGATCTCATACTCAGATCTAGATTCGCTTAGACCCCACGAAGAAAGCATAGAGGAAAGAATCCACTATGTCATAGGCTCACTATCCAGCACAGGGATCCTTAGAAAACCCCTCATAGCTGACGAAAGAACAGGCGTGTTGATAGATGGAACCCACAGATATAATGCTCTTAAACGGATGGGCATCTCAACAGCACCTGTAATATATGTAGACTATTTATCAGAGAATGAAATAAGAGTTGCTCGGTGGATCAGGATATACATTTTTAAAAATATAGAGCAAGCAATGATAAACAAAATAGCTGATCATTTCCGCAGCTTTTCATGTGAGCCTCTAGTGAAGATCCTGAGAGATTCATATCTTATAGAACTCGTTGGGAAGCAACCAGCTAATGCATATAGAGCCATCTCTCATATGGAAAAGGACAAGAACATCATATCAAACCTGAAGACAATACTATTTAGAACAAACATAAGCCCCAGAATGCTGGAAAAGGTGTGCCTCGTAATTATACCTCCATGTCTAAACAAAGAAGACGTTATAGAGGCAGGTCTCGCTGGCAAGCCTTTTCCGCCAAAATCCACTAGACATATTACAGTTTTAAAAAAGATAAAGCTCTACACAAGGATCAAACATCTGCTAAATAGACAATAAATAGGTGTAACATACTATTCACACACGATCCATAGATCATTTGAGGTGCTGAGACTAGCCCTCATATAAAAATAAAAAGATCTTTCCTCCGGTTTAAAGACATTTTTGATATAACTCTTCACTCTAGATCATCTTTCCTTCTGCTTGAGACTACCTATATATTCTCTTAAGGCTGTCACCAAAGCTGTGATATCATCTTCGCAGTTGTAGATATAGAAGCTAGCTCTAACGCTACCCTCTGGATAGCCTATACGCTTGTGAAGAATATGGGCACAGTGGAGACCCGTTCTAACAGCTATATTATATCTATCTAACCACATTCCAAGAGAATTCGGGCTCGCACCCTTAACTACAAAGGATACTATACCGCTTCTCTCACTGGGATCGCTTGGCCCCAGCACCTCTATATATTCGTCTAGCTCCTCTAGCATCTTCATTGTATATCTAGTTAGCCTCTCTTCGTGCCTATAGATCTTCTCTATTCCTATTCTCTTTAAATATCTAACAGCTTCTAGAAGCCCGACAGCCTCTACTATTGGGGGTGTCCCAGCCTCGAATCTCCATGGGATTTCTTCCCATTCAACCCTGATCTCTTCTCCCTCTAGCCATACCCTTCTAACAGTCCCGCCCCCTCCTAGGGGAGGCTCTAACTTTTCTAAAAGCTCTCTCTTACCCCATAACACGCCTATACCGCTTGGACCTAGCATTTTATGTCCGCTAAAGGCTAGAAAATCGATCTCTATCTCTCTGACATTAACCGGCATGTGGGGCACTGACTGTGCTCCATCCACAATTACTAATGCTCCATATTCATGGGCTATTCTAACTATTTTCTTCGCATCATTTGTATAGCCTGTTACATTGGACTTATGGGAGAGACCAACGACCTTAGTTCTACTGCTAATAGTACTGAGGAGTAGATCCCATCTAGGTTTCCCCTCACTATCTACTGGAATGAGCTTTAGCCTAGCCCCAACCGCTTTAGAGACCCTTGCTAACGGGAGCAACAGGCTATGATGATCAGCCTCCGTAGCTATGATCTCGTCTCCCTCGCTTAGGAAGCCATTATAGGCTAGTGCTAGGATAGCTAGCTGTATAGCCTCAGTAGCATTCTTCACAAATATAACCTCATCCCATAAACCCCCTATAAACTTTGCAACCTCCTCATGGGCATCCTCATATGCTCTAGAGGCCTCTATGCTAAGGCCATAGACACCTCTATGAATATTAGCATAACTATTCATCATGAAACTAGCCATAGCCTCTATAACCTGCCTAGGCTTAAGAGTCGAGGCTGCATTATCAAGATATATCACACTCCTATTGACTATTTCTGGAAAATCTTCTTTTGGGACTAGACACATAATATCCCAGCTAATTTAAGAATTTGCAATGGAACTATTAAGCATCTCCCAGAATCTATAAGTTATATTTTCAAATGCGATATCTAACAGAATATTTTGGAAGCTATTAAATCAATTGATACTCTATTTATTTGTATTAGGTCGTAGTCTTATTGAGGGTCCCATAAGCTACCATCTCTGTTATGCTATATATTTTTAGCGCGACACGAGACCGTAGGATCTCTATCCAGAACTTTGACGTCTTTTATCGCATAGTATCCCCAGCCGCTTGGGAACCATACCTTCTCTCCTAGTGGAACCAAGATCTTGCCCTTAAAAAGAGGCGATAATACTACATAGCTTTCATACTCTCCTCCCTCACCAACCGGGGAGAAACTATATTTCCTTGCAAGTTTAAGTATGGACTCTACGTCTCCCTCGTCTTTGATTGTCCTTCCCACCCACTCCTCTGTGAACCCCATTGCCATCGCAGCTACTATCATAAAGCCAACACCATACTCTAAGACCTCTAATCTTAAAACTCTTTCTTGATCTAAACCCCATAGAGGTGCTATATGCTCAATACCTATTTTTCTTGCAAACATATCGAACCTCTTCTTCTGATACATACTCGCAATACCCCCTGTCACCAGCGCGTCAGCTTTATATTTAGCTACGATTTCTTCTATGACTCTCTGAACCTCTCGATCCTCATCTAGCCCGCTAATAGTTATCTCCTCAAATGGTATCCCCATGATCGATGCGTGGATCTTTGCCCACCTGATATTTACAGTGTGCAGAAGATATGAATCATCCTTAGGGGTCGATATCGTGAGTAGCAATACAGGTTCGAAACGATATTCCTTCATAGCAATTAGAACAGCTGTATGGCTATCCTTCCCACCTGTATAGAGTGCAACGAACCTCCCCATCTATTTCTCGCCTAAAAAGGCTATTACTGCTGTTTCTTCCTAGGCACTGATGATGGAGGCACAACTGTAGGGACAGGTAAGCCAGCTGCTTTCCTATTCCTTATCCAGAACTCCCTTCTATTCCTAACCCTTGGAACAAGGTTTCTCTTAGGCTTAGGAGGTATCTTTGGAGTAGCACTCCTAACCTTACCCGCCTTAGTCATCGATCCATGTGTAGGCATTTTGCCTACCCATTAAGAAAATATCCAACTCAGCATAATAAAGCTTATTCCTTATTAAGAAACAATAGATCAGATCGTTAAAGTTAGGGACTTTGTCCATTTACTCTTTCCATTCTTTAAGGTTAGACCCTTAGAGCGAGTAGAAAACATAGATATACGCTTTAGGCACTATACTATATATATTTATGGCATAACTAAGCCCCATATATTGGGAAGGTGAAGCTCTTGAGCATCCACATATCAAAAGTGGATCTGGAGGCTAGAAGAAAGGCCTCTGAGATCATTAGGAAAAAATTCCTCGAAATATATGAGACTATTATGAGAGGTGAGGAGCCTAAGATGGAAATACCGAAGAGGACACTATCAAACACTATATATGATGAGGAGCGTAGGCTCTTAATATTAGGCGGAGAGAAGCTTGTAAGAAGATATCTGGACGCCCATGAGGCAAGGAAGTTCATGCAGACGATTTTAATGGCATCTATAATATACCAAGCGCTAGTAAATAATGAGTATCCAACTATAAGGGATCTATATTATAGAGGTAAGCATACTATAAGATATAGAGATCATAAGGGAAAGATCTATGAGGAGAATACGTGGGATGAACAGTCTGAAAGCGATTCTGTGTTACGAGATATAGAAGTATTCACAGATCTTCTAAGAGAGGATATGCTGATTCTCTCAAAAGAAAAGGGGAAGGTAGTAGGTGATATGAGGATCAAGAGCGGGGATGATATAATAGACCTTAGCAAGATGGGTCACGGAGCATATGCAATAGAACCAACACCAGATCTAATAGAGTTTAGGGATGTAAATGCAGAGTTCGTCTTAGTAGTAGAGAAGGACGCCGTATTCCAACAACTCCACAGGGCACAGTTCTGGAGAAGATATAAGGCTATCCTCGTAACCAGTGCCGGACAACCAGATAGAGCTACTAGAAGGCTTGTGAGAAGACTTAACGAGGAGCTAGGCCTCCCAATCTATATATTAACCGATAGCGATCCATATGGTTTCTATATCTACAGTGTCTTCAAGATAGGCTCAATAACCCTTTCGTATGAGAGTGAAAGGCTTGCAACCCCTAATGCCAGGTTCTTAGGAGTTGCTATGAGTGACATATTCGGCGACCCATCCGCTGGGAAGAAACCCTATCTATCTGAGGCAGAAAGGAAGAACTATATTATAAAAGCAAAGGAGATGGATCTAAAAAGGGCAAGAGAGCTTAGGAACTATAAATGGTTCCAGACGAAGAAATGGAAGAAAGAGCTAGATATATTTGAGGAGAAAAAGGCAAAGCTCGAGATAGAGGCTTTAACAAGCAAAGGCCTTTCCTTCTTAATGGATAGCTATATCCCAAACAAAATATCTAGTGGGGATTGGATAGAGTGATATCGAGATCCCTTTTAAAATTAATAGAGGAGATCGGAAACCCTGCAAGCATAATAGATCAGACTCTCCTTAGACCCGAGGCAGGGGCAAAGAAGTATGAGAGATTCGTTGAAGAGAGCGAGAGATATGGCTTTAGATCTCTTGTAGTACCCCTTAACAAGGTTTCGCTGGTAACGGGAATTACTAAAAAGCCTATGACCCCTCCCCGCCCTTAAGGGCGGGGTTTCTATGCTGGGGTCTCGGGTGTTAGCCCTCTGGTGGGGGATTAATGCTTCTATCCCCAAGATCATCGGGCTGGGGATATACTCTGACATCAACCCCCAAACCCTCAAAACAATACACCTCATCACGCAATAGATATCTACCTAGAAAGCTTAAAAACACCCCGCCCTAAAGAACGAGGCTTGCCCTGTTGTCACAACAGTAATTGCTTTTCCGCATGGAAACACAGAGGTAGAGATTAAATTG
>JAVVGG010000019.1:0-17574 GCA_032249275.1 Desulfurococcales archaeon | reverse complement strand
TTACAACTGAAAGCCCCGTCTTTTAAGGCGGTGATGAGGATTTATAAGCCCTATATCCTCTAGCCTTTTCGATGATGGCGATATATATGAGTCTCGGAGGCCAATCTTTAGCTAACCTATGTTTCCGAGGCGGTGATAAAATCCATAGCCTCAAGTCCCCGAGAAGGGATAGGGGTAATAAGCTGGTGACCTCAGCAAAAGATCTTCAATAGAATTGAGGGGAGGTCGGGCTAAACCTAAAACCCTAAAGCAGACAAACATATTGATAACCATTGATTTTCGAGAGCGGTTTAGAAAGGGCAGTGGGAAAGTCGACAGAAATTGATAGGGTTGTCACTCTATTATTTTTTCTATTAAAATTATTCTGCGGCATTCATTGTTATCTCCGCATATATCTCTTAGGAGATCTTCGACCTCGTTTTTAGAGCTCCTAGCTATTTCATCCACCTTATAGCCTAGATCCATATATCTCCTAGCCTGTATATATGTTGATAGCTTATCACATATATGGGCTAGTTTAGACGCTTTTGAACTGTTACTCCTATATTCCTTATATAGGTTGTAGATTACCTCAGATCCTATTGTTCTCACAGCTCTCTCCTCGATCTCCTCCTTTACATCACCAAGCTCCTTAGAAGTATATCTGTTGAGATCTCCTATAACCCCTTCTCCAATATCGTGTACAAGGGTTATCGCTGCAGATCTTATAGCTTCGTCATAACCTATAATACCAAGCTTAGCAAGTCTATAGCCTATCTCGAGACATATAATAGAAGCTTCATATATATGGGACGCCACCACCTCGGCTAAGGCCGGTGGGATCCCCCTCTGAACCCACCCTGTCCTAGGCATGTTCTTAAGCGCTTCTAACACCTCGAAGAGCTTTTCCAACAGGCTCTCTACCAATATGATATCAGCCATAGGTTATAAGCGGATCTAGAAAGTCTACTGGGAGAGGCTTCCCAGCTTTGGTTATCTCGTCATATTTCCTCTCGAGGAAGGCTATGAAGACAGGGCATGCTTCGAATCTACCGTCTCTATCACACTTTTCACCAAGCCTTAGGAAGCATGCAACGGTTTTCTTATCATAGTATGGGCAGATCTTGTGGTACTGCTTAGCACTCCTTATCATTCTCTCAACCCATCTCTTCTTAGGATCCTTCTTAGCCTTGGCCTCGAGATCGAGAGCTCTTTTAATCTCCTCCTCAGAGATCTTATAGCTCATAATACTCACCTCGCAATCTCTCCTTAATCCTTATATATATTGTGGCATCAGCGGTATATTAGCTTAATGCCATATACTCATCTATGCTAGCCGGGCCAACCCTCAAGATCAGATGAGCGGTTCCTTAAAAGATATGTGTGTGCATGTTTATTGATAAGACTGCATAGCTATGGATATAGGATGGTATAGATGCGGATATCTAAAAAGATAACTATGGTTAGTTATAGCTTTTGAAACGAGATATTATTGGGGGATTTTGCTTAAGAAGGCGATAATACCAATTGGTGGTCTTGGGACAAGGCTATACCCCCTCACAGTTGATACTTCTAAAGCAATGATCAGATTCCTTAATAGACCTCTAATCGAGCATATCCTGGTATCACTAGCATCCCAGGGAATTAAGGAGTTCTACATAGGCGTTAGTGGCTATTACAACTATACACAGATTCACGACTATCTCGGGGGAGGTGAAAGGATAGCATCTCTCCTGGGATTACAGGCTGATGTTGTGAGGGTTAGGTATCAGCCTAACTTCGTTACAAGTGGTAATGCGGAGTCTGTTAAGATCTTGATGGATTACTACGATATAAGGGAGCCCGTTTTGGTTGTCCAGGGTGATATAGTCTTCAACATAGATCTATATGATCTCTGGGAAGCCCATAGATCTTCAGGGGCTATTATGACAATAGTCCTTAAAGAGCTAGAGCTGGGCGAGGATATCAGGAGATTTGGCGTGGCAGTGCTAGATAGAGATATGATGATAAGAGGCTTCATCGAAAAACCCAGATCCCCCGAGCAGGCCCCATCAAGGTTTATAAACACGGGGATCTATGTTGTGGGCCCCTGGATAAGAGAGTTCTTCGAGGATGAGAGGGGTAGGAAAATGAGGGAAAGCGGACAGACAGATTTTGGAAGTCATGTGATCCCAGAGATCATATCTAGGGGGGAGAGGGTGAGGGGCTATATCATGAGTGGATATTGGTTTGACATTGGCACACCTGAGAGCTATATGAGGGCTTCATTCTATCTCCTGAGAAACCTTGGGAAGGAGGAACTCAGAGCCACCAGGGTATATGGTAGCGTCAGGATGATGGGTAGAAGCTCCTTGTCAAAGGCCCTTCAGGAAAGGATCATAGGTATGATCGGGAAGAAATTGATAAGAGTCGAAGGTGATATACTCCTAGGCAGACACATAGATCTAGGTGAAGGGGTGGAGCTATGGGATGCGATAATAGATAACTACACAATTCTCATGAAGAGCTCTAGGATCATAAGATCCATAATAATGGATAGATGCGTGGTAGGAGAGAAAGCTTTGATTGAAGGAAGCATATTAGGAAGACATGTATATGTAGGGAGAGGAGCTAGGATCGTTAATAGCGTTGTTGGAAACAATGTAGTCATAGGTGAGGGATCAATTGTTGTGAATTCAAAAATATGGCCCGGAAAATCAATTGAGCAGGGTTCTGTGATAGAGAATAGAGCTTATATGTAGCTAATCTCTTTAAAAGCGTGGAGGTCTATTCTTGAGGATTCTAGCTATAGATCCTGGGACAATATCAACAGGGATTATAGTTGTGTCAGGAGATACATTGGAGAACTACTATGAAATCCCATCATCTGTGCTTAGCTCAGACCCTGAGGAGTTATTCAGAGATATAGAAAGGCATAGACCAGATATTGTTGTAGCGCCGTCAGGCTACGGCCTACCCCCAATAGATATTAGGAAACTGAGCGTTGATGAGAGACTCTCTGCCCTTATGATCTCTGAACACGATCCAGGTATATATGAGCTGAAATACATGTCATATTTCCTAAAGCACGTAGATAGACTAGAAATACCCGTCATAGGAATTCCAGGGGTTATCAATCTAGCCGGCATACCTGCTAGTAGAAAGATAAACAGATTCGATCTAGGTACAGCTGATAAAGTGGCTGTAACAGTTCTAGCATCAATAGTACATAGCAATGGGGATCCCGAAGTGCTTTCGAAGAGCAGCTTCATAGTCCTCGAGCTAGGAGCCTTCACAGCTGGGATAGCCGTTAGAGATGGCAGGATCATAGATGGTGTTGGTGGAACGCTATTCCCAATAGGGATCATATCTAGTGGGGGGTGGGACGGAGAGATAGCCGTGCTGCTTGGAAGGAGGATCTATAAGAGAGACCTCTTCAGAGGAGGGCTTAGAGATATATGTGGCGAGATAGATGTGGAAACTATAAAGAGCAAATGCCCAGAGGGGTATGAGAGATATGTTGAAGACATAGCTAAGACAATAGCTATGCTCTCATCATCCATATTAAAGGGCAGAGGCTCTAAATCATTGAGCGATGTAAAGGTATACATATCGGGAAGGGGAGCTGTTAAAACCATTGTGAATGATCTATCATCTGAATACTGTCTAGACATAGAGATCCTCAAAAGCTACTATGGAAAGGAGGTTAAGAGGGCTGCTGAAGGCGCAGCCCTCTATGGGCTCGCTTGGGCCGGGTATAAGGATCGAAGGCTGTTAGAGGTGCTGGGTATATTAAACTGGGTTCCTGCAAGGCCTATGCTCCATTGGTGGGAATATCTATGAAATGATTTAGTTCTAGCGATCCTAGGGGATGCTTAGTTCTTTAATGCTATATAGAGATCTAAGGAATATCATATTTAGGTTTAGAGAGCTATAATTATCTAGTGTGGCGTATTTGAGAACGAGGATCCTCGCGTTAACCTCTTTAGCACATTATATAAACGATGGTTGTGGCATTGCATATGCAACCATATATCCCATCTTTATAAACAGAGGCTATAGCTATCTTGATGTCTCATTCGTCTCGGCATCGTATCTTGTGACATCAGCGGTTTCGAGCATATTTATGGGAAGGCTAGGTGACATAGTTAAAAGGCCTGCCATGTTACTGGGCTCTGGGATAGCTCTGTGGTCTCTAGCAATCCTCTTGCTGGGGTTATCGATATATAGCATAGGAGAGTGGATCTCGACAGTCCTTCTATATATCTCAGCCCTTGTAGGAGGTGTTGCTAGTTCCATCTATCACCCAGTTGGTGCAAGCATATTGTCGAGCTATTTTATATCAGATAGAGGTCTCGCCCTAGGCATTAATGGTGCTATGGGGGCTCTTGGGAGAACCAGCTATCCCCTGATCATAACTATGCTTATCAGCATAACAACAGCTGGCTTAATACCTCTAGCCCTAGTTTCTCTAGCCTCGGCTCTAGCGATATTCGTAGCGATTGGAGGTCTCATACAGAGTCGGGGAAGAGATCCAGGTGAATCATTTATAACAATACCAAGGGAGGTTATACCATCGATAGCAATTCTAACCTCGATCGCTATGGCAAGAGGGATCCTCTCCCAGGGGGTTGTAACGTATCTAGCCACCTTCATAAACCAGAGGCTTGGGATATCCTATGGGATCGAGGTTGGGGCTCTAACCTCACTAGCACTTGCAGGATCAATAGTCTCTCAACCCTTCCTAGGGATGTTATCCGATAGACTTGGGAGGGATAGGACAATGCTTATCACAACTCTTATGGGCTCGCTCTCTATCTACGGCTTCCTCGAGCTATATAGATACTCAATTGCATCCTACATACTCCTCTTCCTATTTGGGGTATTTGCATTCGAAGCATTCACCCTCTTACTATCATATGTTTCAGATATAGTTCCCCAGAGGTATGCAAGCACAGCTAATAGCATTGTCTGGGGGCTGGGACTTACGGCAGGGGGATCTATGGGACCTATCATAGTGGGGTTAGCGGCATCCTCGATATCCCTTGAAGCGGGATATGCCTTGGTAGCCTCTATAAATATGCTCACAATGCCGTTAATCTATATGGTCTCCAAGAGATACTCTCCAACTAAGCTAACCTCGTCCCTCTCTAAGAAATAAAAATATCGTGACTATATAGATACAGCAGAGACGCTCAAGACCAATAACTTGATTATGGTCTTTTCCAGTCTTTCAGATGCCATAGTTTCCTCTAGAGCTCGACCTAGCATAGCCGTTCTGAAGCTATGCTATTTGGATTTCACATATGATTTATGATGTTGTTGGCAATCTTGTGGAACCCTGCGATGTGGATGGGGTAGAGATCCAAAAGGGGCTCACACAGATATCTAGATCCAGGATATAGGGGTTCCCCCACAGCTATTAACCTGAGGGAATCAATGAGGGTGGAGCTGTGGGTTGGAGTCACCCAGAGTGGGTTGATGCATATGATGCAGCGAGGCAGTGAAAGCCCTGCCCAATGCTATGAAGCTAAGAGAAGAGGGCTTGATCAAAAGTATCAAGCCCCGATGAACCTGAGCCCCAAACTCTATCACCTCTATATATTTATACGCTTGGAACACCTCTGGGGGTATCATCGATATAGGGTAAATTGATATTAATAGACTATAGAAAGGTATTACATAGCACCTTAAAACATAGCGTTGAGAGGGATAAAGATCCTAACTAGACATATGAGGATCGAGGATCTATGAATCTATACAGTTTTGAAATCATATGGCTGGATACAAACCTGAGAAGTGGTTATGGGGAAGCCTGTACTATCTAGCCTGCGGTATTCCTAGGTTCCCTCATAGCAGCTTATTAGCCTAGTCTAAAACCATTATAATCGTGAGAAGAGGGCTTTGAAGTCCCTGAGGCTATATTCGCTTCTAAGCAACCTAGCTGGTGGCCTGGCAAACCCTTTTGTCGGGTTCTTTGTTGTATCCTCTAATGTTCCAACGTATATGGTGTCTCTAGTATCTTCCGCATCTACAGCGTTGCCCGGGATCTCGCAGATGGCTGTTTTCAGGATAAAGACAGATCCTAGGATGATGACTATTATAGGCACCATGGTCACCGGGATTATATGGATTATAGCTGGGATATTCTCTTCAATTGGTGTTCTATTTGTTGGGGTATACCTCATAACCCAGATTGCCGCAGGGGTTGCCTCGCTTGGATGGTCCTTGATCCTCGAGAGGATTAGCAGGGGTAGAAGGGGTTTTGAGCTGGCTAGGTACTCTTTTTATGCAAATGCAGGCTCGCTACTGGCTACGCTGATTACTGGCTACCTTGTTGGGAGGAATCTAGGTTATATAGCGTACTCTTACATAGCAACAGGGGTTCTTCTCATAACCAGTTCCATAGTGATTCTAAACTATAAAGGAGAGCAGAGCCAGCCTGAGGGGTCCTCAGTCGTTATAAAGACTTCTGGTAGTGGTGGGGAACAGGGTTTCTTGAAGAGGTTTTATATGGTTAATTTCCTATATATGATAGTCATGTCACTAGCTTGGCCATTATTCCCCATAGCACAGGTGCATAAGTTTAAGATGAGTGCTGCTGAGGTTGGGATCCTAACGGTAGTTGCAGGTGTCTCTTCTCTGGCGATGCAAAGGGTTGTCGGCTATCTAGTAGATCTTAATAGAAAAGCTGTTATGTTCGCAGGAAGACTCATGCTAGCCTCCTTCCCGCTAGGCTATGCCTTTTCAACAAATGTTTATCAGCTCTACGCCGTACAGGTTATAGCGGGTTTCACAAACTCTGCTGTGATAGCCTATACATCATATGTCATGGATTATTCGATCGATAAGAGAAAAGCCCTCTCAACATTTAATTTCCTAAACGGTATAGGCACAGTTATAGGATCTATAATAGGTGGTCTCCTATATTCACTCATATCCTCTACAGGGGATCCCGTGGAAACGGTGGATCTCCTCATGACTATGATAGGGGTTATAAGGATAGCTGCATCAATACCATACCTATATATCAGAGATGTGAAAACTACAATATAAAGTTGTATGTCTATGGAATATAAAAATACTCCGCCATAGCAATACCGCTAACCCGCTGACCCCTAGAAGGAAAAAGATTCTAGATTTAATTACCGCAAAAGCATAGTATTATAGATACAATTTAACTCATCAAAATCTGACCAGGCCTGTATATCCTCGCATCAGCTTAGATCGAGTCTGGATAGATCTCTATTATATCCCGAGGAACTTCCTAAGCTTCTCCATAAGATTCGGAGCATCTTCTCTATGTATCTTGAAGGTTCTTCATGTGAGGAAGTTATGGTAGAAGTTAGCATGAAGCATCTCGGGGCTTAAGAAGAGCCTAGTATAATCCAGATCACCTGTCTTCTCCGTTAGATACAAAGATTTCTCCTTCAAATCTTTAAATCTCGACAAGTTCTTCATAGAGCTCGTCGGGCATGTTTATCGTTATCGATCTGCATACAGTTTTACACCTATTCTCTTCATTTATGCTAAAAATTACGCTAATCACAACTGAAAGCCCCGCCATTTAGAGCGGGAGGAGATCAGATTTGAAAGTCCCATTCCTCTAATATGGGGGGCTGTATCCTTTTCATGGTAGTGGGGAATGCTTTTATATTCGTTTGCTGTCTGGGCTTAGGCTTAAGCATCAGGTTCATAATTGTTTTTATGATGAGGTGATATCTCTGCTATATCTGCTATATCTTGGTGTACAGAGACCTCGGGATGCTATGACCTTTGGAGCACCCGAGATCGAAGCCCTGTATGAGGGCTATGCCCAGAAGGGCTTCGGGGTTCCAAGCCTAGATGGAGCCCCTTTCCGCTGGGCTCCTTGTGGGGGAGGTGGAAGCCCCCGATGCCACAGGGCTAAAAACCCGTGGATCAAAAAACACAGCAATCCAAACATAAGAATATAAGCGACAATCAACAACCATCGGGGTACAAGCGGCCGGGCGTGTGGCTCTCAAAATATAAGTGTTTAAGTGATTTATACCTGAGGAGGTGTTTTAGTGGTAGAGATTGAGGTTATACTGGGGGGTCCGCAGGGTGGGGGTATAGAGACTGCTGCCCAGATCTTCATGAGGGCTCTTGCGAGGACAGGTTTATATGTATATGGCAAGAGAGAGTATTTCTCCAACATCATGGGTAGGCATAGCTATTTCCAGGTTAGGGCTAGGGATAGGCCTGTAAGATCTGTTAGGAGTAAGGTTGACGTTGTTGCGGGGCTAGATGCTGAATCTATAGCAACGCATTTCGATGATATAGTGCCTGGGGGGGCAATTATATTTGACCCATCCTTCGCCCAGACTAGGATAGATGCTCTGCCCATGATGGAGTCTGATACCAAGGAGTTTATTAGGGAAAAGCTGAGGAGCAGCGGTTACCAGGCAACTGTCCAGGGAGCTCTAATGTATGCCGAGGAGAAGCTTGGGGCAAAGCTCTATCCACTTCCATATCAGAAGATGCTTGCAGAAACTGCTGAGAGGCTAAAGGCAGGGAGTCTCTCAGCTGTCCAGAGGTTTCTAAATACAGTTGTCCTCTCAGCAGTCTCAGCCTTGATAGGGGTGCCTCTAGAGGCCTTTAAGAAGGGGCTTGAAGATGTTTTCGGTGTTAGAAGACCACAGGTTATAGAGCAGAACATGGTTGTAGCAGATATAGTCTATAGCTATGTAAAGAATAGCTTTAACAACTTCGATAAGAGGATCGAGGGGTTTAAGTCTAGGAGCGAGCAGATGGCTATAGTAAATGGTAATGAGGCGGTGGCCATAGGAAAGATCCTGGGGGGTCTGACCTTCCAGACATATTATCCAATAACACCAGCAGCGGATGAGAGCTTCTTCCTCGAAAGCTACGAATTATCTGAGGTAGATCCAGAGTTCAAAGAGGAGGCAGAGCTATTGAAAGGGGCGGGGATAGTGATCTTCCAGGCAGAGGATGAGCTAGCAGCTATAAACATGGCGATAGGCGCAGCCCTCGCAGGCGCTAGGAGCGCTACTGCCACAAGCGGCCCTGGCTTCTCATTAATGGCCGAGGGGCTCGGCTGGGCTGGTATGAATGAGGCGCCTGTAGTCGTTACGCTATATATGAGGGGAGGGCCCAGCACCGGGCTTCCGACAAGAGATAGCCAGGCTGATCTGCTTTTCGCTCTCTCAGCAGGTCACGGCGAGTTCCCGAGGATAGTGATAGCCTCTGGAGATCATGAGGAGGCTATATACGATGCTGTGAAAGCCCTCAACTGGGCTGAGATATATCAGTGCCCAGTAATCCACCTGGTGGAGAAGAATCTAGCAAACTCATGGGCTATGGTGAGGATGTATGAAAAAGACAAGATAAAGATTCTAAGGGGTAGAGTGGTTAAAGAGCCTGTGAAGGACTACAAGAGATTCGCCTTCACGGAAGATGGGATATCGCCTAGAGCCTTCATAGGGACACCAGGTATCGTCATGTGGTATACTGGGGACGAGCATGACGAGCATGGACATATAACAGAGGATCCCGAGACAAGGTATGCAATGTATATGAAGAGACTTAAGAAGCTCGAAACAGCAGATAGAGAGATCCCGGAGGAGGAGAGAGCTATATTATATGGAGATGAGAATGCAGATATAACCCTTGTAAGCTGGGGCTCTACGAAGGGAGCTATATTAGATGCTATGGAGGTTCTAAGGGATAGAGGATATAAAATCAGATTCCTCCAGATAAAGGTCTTCAGCCCCTTCCCCAGGAACCTCGTTAGAAAGATCCTAGGGAGTTCCAACATAGTGATAGATATAGAGAACAACTATTTAGGCCAGGCAGCTAAGGTCATAGCTATGGAGACAGGTATAGTGATTAAGCACAAGGCGCTTAAATGGACTGGAAGGCCAATCACAGAGACAGAGGTTATCAAGGCTGTTGAAAGCGTTGTTAAAGAGGGTGCTGAGGTAATCCATCTAAAGGATGGTAAATAGGGATCTATATTCTGTTAGAATTTTTTGATCAGGCCTGCTACAGTTGATCACGATCTGTGGAGCTGAGCCTTTTAAATACATCTACAAGGATCTTCAGCCTAACGGGGTTTACAACAGATAGGCTTAGTATAAATATGGGTGTTAGCCTAGGATCTGAAAATCCCCTTAATATCAAACCCCTAATCTCCTCGTTATAGGATAGTTTTTTAAGATAAATATCAATCTTATCCCTGAATATCTCTGGGATCCTCTCGAGATGCTTACTGGGGGCTGTGAGACATGTGAAGTAGGAGAACACAGCTATATCCCATGACATGTGGATCGGTTTTCTACATCTTTCAACCTGCTCTAGATCTACATAGTATATCTCCTCATCTTTAGAAATTAGGAAGTTATCTGGCTTTGTGTCAATCATGCATAAACCCTTATTATGGATCTTTGAGATCGCATCCATAAAGATCTCTACAGCTTTATCGAGGGAATTGCCTCTAGCTATATATATGCTTAGAGGCTCACCCTCTATATACTCCCTGATCATTGTAAGGGACCACGGATCTATATATAGGATCCTCGGGGTCTTAATGCCATATTTCCTTAGCTCAACGGTGTATCTATACTCATTCCAAAACCTTGTGGAGGGCAGGGTTTTAGGTCTTATACCAACGAATGTTATCAGATCTACTGTTGGGCTTATGAGAAGCCACTTAGTGGAAGTATATTCTGAGAATCTTTTGACAACGATCTTCACACCGCTTTCCCTATCAACATAGATCTTCGAGGCTGAGATAGCCCCAAGCATCTTTGGCAGAGCTCCTTTAACGAGCGGATCATTTTTAACCCTTGTAAGCCTTATCCTAACATCATCATAATTTATAACCCTTCCCTCTACAACCTCAATAAGTATTTCTGGGGGTGGGGGGTTATATATTGGTGGAACCTCCACATCTTTTAGCATTTTAACCAATGGGTTTAGGAACTCGTTAACAGATCTTCTGAGGTTCCCCATAATGTTATCAGCCTTGATCCAATCTGCTTTTATGGGCGTTATCGCCTTCATAGGCTTCTCCCTAGAGATCCACTGATTACTTACCTTGAAGCCGTATCTCTCAGCATTAAATCCTATCGCTAGATCTATATCACTTCTGCCCTTTTCTAGGTATTGGATTGCAAGATACCTATATATAGATCCGTCGCTCCTGCTAAGCCTATATAGGTTTTTATATAGTGGGTATCTAACGCTGAGCCTGACCAGATCATAGCCTGCTGAGAAGATTGAGAAATCCCAGATCAGATCTCTTATAAGGCTTCTAGAAGCCAGAGATATGATCTCATCATCTCTAGGCTCTCCTAGTAGGAGGTATAGGGAGCACGCTCTATAGCCTAGGGCTTTGAACATACAGTCTATTATCAGGAGCTGTCTTGGAACATATATTGTTGTTATCTCCCCATCCCTTCTACTCCCTAGATCTGTTATCTTGTTTGAGACAACAACTCTGATCATTATAAGCTACCTATAAGTCTACCTCTTTAAAATTACGAAGCCCTTCCTCATCATAAGGTCTATGTTCTTCTTCACCATCCTAGATAGGGAAGATATGATCCTTATCGCGGGTATATTGCTTTCCTCCACCTCAAGCCTCCTAGCTATCGGCTCTATATTGCTTCTACAGAGATCTATTAGGAGGCAGTTCATACACCTCTGACTAGCATCTATACCATTTACTATCACCAATAGCCCGTAGATTTCGTCTATAAAAGCCCCCTTATTCTCTAGAACCTCAAGAGAGATCCCCTGGTTAGAGCTGCGAACCCTGTAGACTAGGTAGATCTTTGATGTGAGTAGGTAGTCCTCCCCATGCTTTATGATCCACCCATGGTTCTCTAGAAAGTGAAGATGCCTATATACAGCAGTCCTTATAACGCCTAGCCTCTCAGCTATCTGAGAAGCCTTTGTAACACCCCTAGCAAGAAGGGTTAGAACGCTCAGCCTCTGATCATTAGACACGGTTGCATTAAAATTATCCTCATGTATAAGCACAATACTGTCTGCAAGAGCGCTTTTTCTAAGAAGATAAGGAATTCCCCTAGCCTGCTCATCGCTTGCTCTAACTCCACTCTCCAAGGCGCCCTATCCACATTATATTCCGCTCAGGAGATATATAAGGAGATCTAAACAAAATTATCCCCTTAGGATAAGGGAGAAACCCGGTTTCTATCATGAGAAGCGCATTACCATCTACGGATATATGGTGGAAGGAGAGGGACTCTAAGAACCATCTCTATCCAGGGTAAGAGAAAAATTGTGAAGGGTAGGTAGGTTAGCTAGATTAGAGAGTAAATGGGACAAACTGTGATATTAATAAATAACTATAAATAATAAAGTCATAACTTTAGATAGGGAGCTAGGAAATATTTGGAGAAGCCTATGTGGCAATATTGAGATAGTTTAAAAGCTAAGCAGTTATATAACTTATCAGATCCCACTATATTGAGGAGCTATTAAGATAATAACCGGATGGGGAGAATAAAATTAAGGTTTGTAGATGGTGTAGAGGTTGATTTTATAGATAGAAAGCTGGGTTTGAAAAGAGTTGTGGGGTGGGCTGAAAGGGGTATTGTAAATGTTCAAGTCATATATGGTCCTGTGGGTTGCGGTAGATCGGCATGGCTTAAGCAGAGCGCGGAGTTATTAAAATGACTCGGCTTTGACGTGATATACATCGATCCTCTTCATAGAGAGTTTATAGCATATACAAATTTAAAAGAGATTTTTGAAAAGCTGGCTGAAGCTGCGGCAGATGTTATTAGTAGAGCCGAGATTAGGCTAGCAATACTGGCAATAGATCTTGTGAAGTATGCATTGAAAAGGGGGCTCAGCACATAATGGGTTGTAACTGATATGGGGCCGCCGGGATTTGAACCCGGGACCACCAGCGCTCTGGGAGTAATCCCTGGCGGGGTTCTCACCCCAGGCTGGCATCCTACCAAGCTAGACTACGGCCCCATAGTTACTTTACTATTATAGATTAAAAAGTTAAGCGTGTAATGGATCATTTGCTGTGACTAGGAACATGGTATGTGGTGAGCACTTTCAGAATCTCCTAGTATGTCCATTATAAGCCTTTGCGCCGCGTTCCAGCCTGGTATGCATGTTACCTGCCCTCCAGGCCATGTACCGGCGCCCCCTAGGTAAAGCCCTTGGATTGGCGTTCTATATCCCCAGCCACATATGGGTCTGCAGTTATATAGATATTCATTGGTCATAGCTATGTGGTTCAACATCCCACCCCTTACTCTGAAGACTCTCTCTATATCTTCCGCATCCATCACTTCAACAGCTATGGCCTTCCTTATCTCTGGGGCTATCTCATCGAGATCCTCTATGTCGAAGCCTCCTGTGGCTAATATATAGTTACTCCCCACAATCACCTCACCTAGCTGTGTTTGTATAATGGATCCTCTATATGGTTCTAGCTTATCCGATAGCCTGGGCTTCTCCTTGAAGACTGCTACAACCCTTCTCACACCTATCCTGGAGGAGCCTTTTTCAAGTCTTCTAAGTATATCCTCATCCACAAGCCCAGGGTCTATTAGATCTAACATGGTATTTGCTGGACTAGCCGTTGATATAACATATCTAGCCTCTATCCTACTTCCATCCTCGAGAACGACACCCTCGACCCTCCTATTGCTGATCATAATTTTTTTAACACCTATACCTAGATATATCCTAACACCAAGCTCTAGAGCCCTTCTATATAGCTCGTCAACAAGAACCCATGAGCCTATCTCACCACCTCTAGCAGGTATATACCAACCCCCTGGAGGGTTGAAGTAGCCCACTAAGAAGGCCGGATGATCTATGTAGAAGCCTATTACAAACATATCCCACAACCACTGTGGAAGATATCTCGAGAGAAAATCCCTAGCACTCTCCCTGATAAACCTAGCTAACACCGGGTCCTGGGAGAGCTCCTCACGACTGGGAGGGTCAACTCTGAAGAGATATTTTCTAAGCGATGCGTGGAAACCCTCGATCTCACTCCACATATCCCTTAAACCGTTAACCCCAATGGACTCGAATTCTGAGAACCTCCTCTCCTTGTCAAGCCACCACCTAACCAGGGTATCCCCATATATGTAAACCGCTATGGGATCTGAATAGTGCTTCTCTATCCTAAGCCCAAGCACTTCTAAAAGCTCATTAGGTATAAGTCCAATTACATAGGCTCCGACAGGGATCCTAGCTCCGGAGAGCCATTTGGAGCCTGCCATACCGCCATACCACGGCAAATGATCCACAACAGCAACGCTTAACCCCCTCATAGCAAGTGCAATCGAGGCTGTAAGTCCGTTATGCCCTGCCCCTATAACCACAACATCCAAAATATAGACCCTCACCTATTATAGCATATCAGGCTATTTCTTCTTAATCAGCCACCGATATCTATAGCCGATCATGATCCTAAGTCGTGTTAAATCTATATAGATAGAAACCCCTTTTAAAGCATAGCCAGATATCTTTCACTGAGGAAGCTTTAAGCCTCTAGAATTCGACCCTAACCCTTGGCAAGTGTTCAAATGGATCGAGCCACAAGGACCTAAAATGCAACCCCACTATAAATGGCGAGATTTACTATGATGCCACATATAATGGGAAGGGGATCTGTTTAGATTCATATAAAAAACTAGTACGTTTATAGTGAAATCCTATTATGTTAGATCTCTTCGGAAGATTCCTCGTATGTTTTAACCTCTATAGGAGATGCCCTCACCCTTTCTCTGAGGTAGTTTACTATCTTTCTCGCCTCCTCCTCAGGGACATGTCTACCTACCTTTTGGGCCTCGAGGATCTTCTGTGATAGAACCGTTTCTAGGTTTTCACCAGCTTGTATAGATAGCTTGATCTTCTCGAAAATCATCGGGCTTGGATGTAGTATAGCTCCCTTTTTGATGAAGATCTCGTTATCGAGTTGTGTAGCAACCACAGCTCCCACCTCATCTTCCCCCAGCTTGAGGGTGTACACAACATCTCCATCTATAGTCTCTCCGAGCTTGTGCACCTGGTACTCAACACCCTTGCCAAAGGCCTCTCCCCATAGAGCTCCTCCCATTTCCTTAACAGCAGATTCAACCTGCTGGTCTCTTCTGAAAACCTCTATAGAGAGCTTCGAGGGATCCCAGACTATCTTGCCATCCTCAATCCTATAGTCTATCCTGATCCTAACTACATCGCCCTTATCAATCTTAAATCTATCAACTAATATCCTGTATAGGGTGCTATTCAGTTCGCCAACGGCTCTAGCTACCTCCTGAGACGTTATATTTCCTCTTCTAATATCTTCTCTCAGCTGGGCAAACATTGTTCTCCTCAGCTTATCTGCATATGCACCAGCTATTACATAGCCAGAAGAGAGGGTGGGCATTATATTCCCCATAGATCGTTAATCATCAGAGGGTAATAAATAACAGCAATAGCATATCCACTCCTCCAACCTTAAGAGCAGTCTCTTAGATATTTGAAGCGTAAATTGTAATATGTGGAGTTTTTCACACTCGAAATACATACTAGGATTTATTAGACATGGATCTATGTAGGGATAAAAGACCCCATAGTTGTAGTAGTTGGGAGAGGTATGGGATCTGAGATCTATATAGGGGTTAGAGACATAGCCTTCGAGGCTATGCACATAACAGAGGGATTCCTAGACATAGATCTTATACCACATGGACATACATATAAGTTATCGGTAGAAGTTGCTGGAAATGTGGGTGAGAAGGGATATATAGTGGATCTGAGGGAGCTGGAAAGAATAGCTAGGGAGGTTGCTGGAGAGCTAGATAGATCCCTAATAGTCCCAAGGGATATGGAGTTGAGCAACAACATATATAAGATCTTCAATAAAATAGTGAGATGTGATAAGGGGAATCCAACGTTGGAGAATATAGCGCTGATGATTGCTGAGAAAATATATAGCAGGATCAAGGATAGAGGATCGAGGGTCAAGGTAACATTATATGAGGGTGCTAGTTATTTCTGCACAGTCATATATCCAAAATAGTTCCACGGATAGTAGATAAGAGTAGGCTTATAACTAAGCCGTAGAGGCTGATGTGAAGTTCAAAATGATATCTAGACTTTAATCGCGGATCATGATTTGTATGTTACTAGTAAAGAACGGTTTGAAGCTTTGACCTGCCTATGATAAGTTAAGGTATAAGCGATGTTAGTGGGATATTAGTGGATGGTTAGATTGGTGTTTGACGCTGAGATCAGAAGATCTATTGTGGATGCGGCTAGGAGACTATATATTAGGGGTTTAAACTCTACATTGTCAGGTAATATAAGTGCCAGGAGTAGTAACAAGAGGTATTTCTGGATAACCCCTGGTTCACGGGATAAGGCTAGGCTCTCAATTGAGGATCTAAGCCTTGTGGATGTTGAGAGCGGTAACAGGGTTATGGGGAGGGAGCCATCTTCTGAGTATAGGATGCATCTCTTACTATACAGGGTGAGGGGGGATGTAAACGCTATTATACATACCCATCAACTATATACAACGATAGCTCACAGAGCTGGTCTCCTAAGGAGGGAGCTGCTTGAGGAGAGCTATGAGGCGAGGATCTATCTGAGGGGGATAAGCCTTGTCCCGAGGCTAGAGCCCGGTAGCCTAGAGCTTGCCGAAGCAGTTGCTAGAGAGCTCTCTGAGAGGGGGAAATACATAGCTGTTATAGAAGGGCACGGAGTTGTAGCCGTAGGTGAGGAGGTTGCTGAAGCCCTAAATAGAGCCGAGATTCTCGAGATGGAGGCTAAGAGGCTTGTTAATCTAGCAATTATGGGGGTGATAGCTAGGTGATAGCTCTAAGGGCCTCAGACAAGATTCAAGTAATTGTGGGAGATGCAAAGTATAGGGAGGGTGAGGAGCTAGATCTTATAGAAGCATCATATCTAGTCTACACAGGCAGGGCTAAGGCCTTCGATGAGGATGGGAAGGAGCTCGATGTTAAGGAGTTATTTAAAAGATATGCGAGAGGCGATCTATGGTGGATACTCTTCACAGTCTTTACAGACCTAGCATCTAGGGGGAGGAGGGTTAGGAAGGGCTATGGAGAGAGGGATCTAGTGGTTGAGCATGGGAATAACAGATATAGGGTATATGTCACGGAAGAGGGAGCGGAGATCCCAATGATAACCCTCTTATCATGGATCGAAAGCTCGCACCACAAGGACATGATCCCGGTCATAGCAGTTGTAGATATGTATGGGGATGTAACCTATTACCAAACAAGTAACATAAATCTCAGAAAAATTATGGACTGACCTCCTCTTCCTTTCAATTCTATAGAAGATCTTTTGCCTAGATCTTCGGCCCATTACCCTTATTCCCCTTATGGGGACTTGGGGCTATAGATTTTATCATAGCCTCGGAGGCATAGATTAGCTAGGGATTGGCCCTCGAGGCTCACAAACATCGCCGTCATCATCTAAAATGCTAGAGAATATATAAGCTTATGAATACTATTTCCGCCCTAGAAGGGCAGGCTTTCAGTTGTAATAGCTTATAGTAATATTACTTTCAATTCTATAGTAGATCATCTTTTCTATGCTGGGGTCTGGGGTGTTGCC
>JAVVGG010000018.1:0-17626 GCA_032249275.1 Desulfurococcales archaeon | reverse complement strand
GATCAACAACTACAATGATGGTCGTTGAAGAGAGCAAGAAGAGCTAGCTTATAGTTTGAGATTTGAAGAGCTAGCTTTTTATTAAACTTAAAATCTCGTCTTCTAGGGTAGGAATGTTTCTGTATGCAATCGAAAAAACTGACCTCCTCCCCGCCCTAAAGGGCGAGGGTTCCCGATAGTGCGGAGAGGTTTGGGACTACATCCCCTCTTCTCGAGGGTTCAGTCCCGGGCTGGGTCTCCAGCCCATTACCCCTATCCCTCTCGGGACTTGGGGTTATGAGTATGTTGTATGCTCCTACGATGTCTGCGTTGAAGACTTTGTTCAGCTTGGTGTATTTGAATAGCCCACGCTTAATCCTCTTTCCACATCCATCGCCATGAATCGGGCATTTGGACGAGGTGTGTGCTTCGTCTACGTAGACCACTGCTATCCCATACTCCTCTGCAACCTCATAGATACTTCTCAACAGGTAGCCATATGTCCATACATGGACATTGTTAAAGTTTCCATTCTCCTGTGCAATGTTCTTGGGATAGCCAATCTTTATAATAGAGACCCCCACATTATAAAGCCACTCAACGGCCTGTCTAACTCTTGAATCAACATATGACAACTGGGCAAGCCTCGTCCTTTAGGGCGGGGTATGTATGTGTTTTTAAGCCCTGGAATGTAGGTGTTTTTGGTGATGAGGTGTATGGTTTTGAGGGTTTGGGGGTTGGTGCCTCGGATGGGCACCCCGTTAGAGTGCCCCGATGTCCCTAGGGGGGAGACCCCGAAGCATACCCCCAGCCCGATGATCATTGAGGTAAAAACAATAATCCCCCACCAGAGGGCTAACACCCCAGACCCCAGCATAGAAAACCCGCCCTTCAGGGCGGGGAGGGGTCATTTTATCTGTCTTCTCCACTTGGAGTACATAGCTCTGAGCCTTCTAGAAGTCTTCAAACCATATTTATTCGACATAGACTGATATTCGGCGATTCTCAATCTCCAATAGTGAGATATAGCTTTTAATGGTCTGCCATTAACAAGCTTTGCCAAACCATTCTCGACGTATACAGCCATCAAATTGTTGATACCAATATCAATACCTGCCACTAGATCTCCTCTCGGCTTCTTCGGAACATTAGTCCATACTCCTCTGACAGCCTTCTCACTTACCTCAAATGATATATGAGCATACCATCTCTTTCTATCTGGGTCATAATGTATCTCCAGCCTACTCTGTTCTCCCTTCAAATGTATCAAGCCTTTATATCTCAGCTCTATCCTTCCAATAACACCCAGCCTTCTGAGAATTATTTTATCATCTTCTATCTTATACTGATCTTTCCTCAAAACACTCCATAGAGACCTTTTATTGTTTTTCTTCTTGTACCCAGGCGGATTGACTCTTGTAATGAACGGCGGTAGCTTACTTTCTTTCTTAAGTTTTAATAGTTTGAAGAAGCTTTTCCAAGCCTCATCATTTTTATTAAGGATCTGTTGTGTTGTAGCGGAACCAATTAATACCTTATACTTCTCATAGAACTCATTGTATGTTGCTTTGAGGTCTACGCCTTTCTTCTCGAAGAACATCCTCCTCCTAGTATAGTTCAATTCGTTCCACAGCTTAGATGATAGACTGCAGAGTAGTTTCAGCTTCTCCTCAGAGTTTTTATCAACTATAAGCTCTATTATGCTTGTCCTCTTCATCTCTCTTTCTCCCACTGCTCCTCAACATACCTCTTAACGATATCTGCTGTTACGTTTCCGACAGTTGCTACGAAGTAGCTCCTACTCCACAGCTTCCCACGAGTAGCTTTGGCTTTCAGCTCTGGGAACCTCTGCAGTATCCTCCTAGCACTCTTACCTTTGAGATAGTTCACGATATAAGCTGGAGAGTGTCTTGGAGGGCATAGAGCAAAAACATGCACATGGTCAGGCAAAACCTCCAAGGCTAGTGGCTCACACTCAAGCTCTCTGAGTATTTCTCTCAAGACCACTTTAGTGTATTCAGCAACCTCTCCTATAAGAATATCCCTACGATACTTGGGGATCCAGACAAAGTGATATCCACACCAGTACCTAGCATGCCTAGTGCTCCTAAGCCTCATCCACTCTAGAGGTTCGCCCTCCAAGACACTCTTCAGAATACATTAAAGGATACACACCTTATAAGCTTTTCTCTCCATCCCCGCCTTGAAAGGCGAGGCTTTCAGTTGTAACGCCCGAGATCCCGGCGGTGGAAACCCCGCCCTTTCAGGCGGGGGGTCAGAGGGTTAATTATTGAGTTCTCAGGCTCAGCAAAACCAGAATCCCCTCATATAGGATCAATCCTGCAAATGATAAAAGAACAGCTATAGAGAAAACCTTTATAGCTATTATTGCGGCCCTACCTCCATAGTAATAGCCAGCTCTAACTAGGAGTGGGAAAAGAGTGATCCATATCAATATTGCTATAAAGAGCCCTGTTATAGCAGCTGGGCCAAATATAGAGAGAAACGAGAGCCCAGCTGAGAGCCACCAGAGGATCTGATAGGGGTTTGCAAGTCCCAAAGCTAGTGAGGTCGAGTATGAGATTATAGAGCTTGTGGTTTTAGATCTGCTATCTCTGTTTTTTATAGTTTTTTCTGGATTCGATTTAGCTATTAATAGTGCTAAGAGAATCATATATGATCCTCCGATTATGTATATAGCCCTGATTACGTTGTTATTTATCATATTAAATGCAAAATAGGTGGTGATCATCAATATAAAATCTGCGGTCATGGCTCCTAGGCCTGTGAGAAAGCCTAGTTTAAATGATGTAAGAGACCTGCTAGCTATTAGCGCGTTCATAGGGCCTGGGGGAACTGCTAGAGAGAACCCATATATAAGTCCTGCTAGGAAATTGATTGCTCCGTCACTCACTCTGATCTCCTCTCCCTAGTTGGCTTACTACCCAGTTACAATATTGCTATATTTGCTTTACTATTCTATGTATATCCCTGGTCTGAGTGGTAATGCCTCCTTCTTCTTACCTTTATAGTTTGGCGCATTTATGTCGTCTGCAAGATATATCTGAAGCTCTGTAACCCCTATGGTGTTTTTAAGCATGTCTAAACTATCCTCTAAGATCTTGATCTCCTCTAGATCTGGTATGTTTATGATCATATCAGCTACATCTTCCGGGATTGTTGATGCATAATCAAAGATCTTCTTTATCTTGGCGGCTTCCTCACCCCTAACCTCTCCAGAGGTGCTTGTAAGTAACATCTCCATAACAGATCTAATCCCCTCACCTTTTCTCTGAGCCTCGATAGATCTTATTAGTATTGCCATATCATTTTTTGAAGCTACATAAATAACAATTTTGGATGGTTTTCTTTTAAGGAGTGCAGATATTTCTGCTATATCTTCTTTCAATCGTGTGAGATAGATGTGCCTCAGCTCTGCCCTGATATCTATATATCTTTTCAAGATTTCCCTATCAAAGCTCTTCTTAACGATATAATCCTTCTCACCGAGGATCTCATGCCACATCTCTTCAGCAACATGTGGTATATATATTGATAACATTATTATCCAGATCTTAAGAAGGTCGATCACCCCAGACCAGATGCTTCCAACGCTTTGTATATATTCGCTGAAATAATTGGTAACATCATATAACAGCTTAACCCCTCCCTCTCTAACCTTTAGCTTTTCAAGGGATTCGTCAGCCTTTAGCAATACTCTAGAGATTCTAGAGGCATATATGCGGTCTAGATCTGTTGGTATATCTCTTCGTGGAGCTTTAGAGAGTTTTTCAACAAGCACGTAGATCTTTCCTAGGTGCTCCGAGACGCTTAATGCTGTTTCGTGCCTAAAGTCTAGATCCTGTCCAACTTCTGAGGATATGGACAACACTACTCTCACAACATCATTGCCATAGATATCTATAGCCCTGAAAACTGGGAGTATATTCCTCAGGCTCTTAGACATCTTCTTCCCATCCCTCAACACCCACCCATGGATCAACATAGCTTTAGGCCATAGCTCTTTTGGGAAGATAGCTACGTGGTTCATTATGAAGAAGAGTAGATGGTTATTAGCGAGATCTTTACCTGCCACCCTTAGATCTAGTGGATACCAGTAGAGAAATTCCTTCCTAAGATCCTCAAGATCCTCTTTCCTAATCCCATACCTAGCAGAGATCTCACTAGCACTGCCCCTGCCGAGGAATATGTAGCTCCACAGATCGTTACCTATTTTAGAGGGATCTTTAATGATTTTTCTGATCCTATGGGATATAGTATAGAAAGCCATATATATTGTAGAATCGCTGAGACTCTCGATAATCCACCCAGGATCCCATGGCAGCTGTGTCCCTAGACCCCTGGTTCTTGCACAGGGCTTCTCCCTTAAACCCTTTATCAACTCCCCCATATATTCCCCCATCTCTGGGGGCTGTATATACATGCTATTTAGAAGCTCTAGACCCCTGGACTTCCATTCTGCATCCCCGTAGTTTATGAACCACTGATTCTCCAGAACCTTCACCACCACCTCAGTTCCGCATCTACAGTATACAGGCTTGTTCATTATCTCATACATAACATCTCCATAGCCCGATAGTCTCAAGAGTCTTGCTATATTCTCTCTGGCTTCCGGTACACTCCTGCCTTCAATCCATCCTCTCACAAATCCTGAGAGTATGTGTCTATCGCTACCCCTAATATGCCTTGAGAGCCCAATCTCCATAACGCCAGAACTGTATTCAAGGGCATATAGCTCCCTCGTAGCGGATTCAAGGGCTGTTCTATCAGCTTGGCTTTTTACCCTGTGCTTTTCTACGAATACCTTAGCTGGGAGATCCTTGATCCCAGAGATCTTTATTATAGCTCTTGGTTCAAGAGGTCTTACAGGGATTTCTGATGACCTCATTATATCTCTATAGGCAGCATAATCATCTGGAGAGTGTGCTGGCACACTCATAACTATCCCAGTACCTGTTCCAGGATCTACAAACTCTGCGGGAAGCACTGGTATTTCCTCTCCTGTTATGGGGTTCACAACTATGCTGTAGATGAGCTCTCTAGGATCGACGGATCTTAAGAGCTTTATATCCCTTCTCTGGAACCCCAGCTTTCTATAGCTCTCCTTAGATACGATCCACCTTTCACCGTTAACCTCGAGCTCAACATATTCAGCCTTAGGATTTATCCAGATGTTAGTAACCCCGAATATGGTTTCTGGTCTTAGAGTTGCTGCAGGGAAGATCCTACCACCTAGATCCTTGAAGAATATGAGTGTGAACTCTCCTACCTCGGGATCCTTGTCATCCTTAGTATCATGTCCCCCAACAGGCATTCCATGCTTTGGACACCATCCAACAGGATAGGTTCCTTTTGTCAGATATTTCTTTTCTCTAAGTATTTCAAATTGCCATCTTATGAAGCTACTGAAATACGGATCTATTGTTGTGAACTCCCTTCTCCAATCTATTCCAAGGCCTAACTTCTTCATGCTATCCTTTGAAACACCATGGAAGTATTGGGCTAGATCTATAGGTCTCGAAAGCTTCACAGCTATATCCTTTGGAACGCCGTATAGGCTTACAAAGAGATCTAATAACTCAGGATCTCCCTCCTCTATTGATTCAGCCATAGTTAGTATAGGAGTTCCAGTATAGTGGAAGCCCATAGGGTATAAGACATTCTCCCCCTTGGTCCTTCTATGCCTTGCTATAACATCTGCGAGCACATAGGATCTCGCATTTCCTATATGTATGGGAGAGTTGGGATAGGGAAAAGCAGCTGTAACGAAGAATTTCTTTTTATCGGATAGATCAGCATTATATACACCATCAGCCTCCCATCTAGACTGCCACTTCTCGGCTATGGATTTAACCCAACTTATTACATCTTGCACCCCAGAGAATAGTGCTCCCTCCTCATCTTCATAATCTTGCTAGGGTTATATGTTTTCCTTTAATACGTTATATTTCCATTACACATACCCTCCATGAGATCCGAGGTATATCTTAGTGACTTCTAGTCTTAACCAGACTTAAACTATAGTTTTTGTTCGGTATAGACCCGGCGTTTGCGGTTATAACCTTGAGCTTAGATGCAAATCTGAATAGAATGTTGGCATGTATTGGAATACAATGTGTATCAATGGTGCTATCCTTCTGCCTATGAGGTAACATTTTATTATTATCCTTGCTAATATTTTATAGGGGTGTATATGCCTAGAACCACTGTTGCTGTGGATGATACTATAGCTAAGAGGATCTCCGCGCTTGCAAGGAGGTTCAATCTCGTCTTATCCAGCTTTTCCTCTGAGGCTCTCAGCGTTGCTGGGGATCTCCTTGAGATGGGGCTTATGCCACGGGATCTAAAGGAGCTGACAACAGTCATGAAGATAGCATCGTTTATAGATCCTATAGTGCTTCCTATGGAGCTATTCGAGAGCCTAGTTAGAAAGGCATCGATGTGTGGTGATCAGTGTATCAAGGAGCTAGATAGTGAAATGGAGGGCTGGGGTAAGAGGGTTGCATCTATTATAAAGGGGTATTATGAAGATGATATAGAATCTCTGATAGATGCTGTGTCGAAGGCTTCGAAGGTATTTGCTCTCAGGGAGATCTCTGTTGAGAAGTATTCACAGAATTCGATGGAGATAAAGCTAGTGGGGGTAGGTAAGAGCGAGCTGACAACTAGGCTTACATATACTTTTGTTAAAGGTTTATTCGAGGGTCTGGGCTATCGTGTCTCTCTTGAAAGCCTAGGGGTCGGCATAATAAAGATCTCTGTTGAAAAGTCCTCATAGCTAAAATCTAAGATGTGGAGGTCTATCCTCCTGCGCCTTTTTCCTAGCATCCTCCACTATTATACTGATCCTAGCTAGGAAATCCTGAGACAACTTCTTAAAGGGAGCTTCAAGCTTTCCGATAGATCTGCCGCTGTTGACGACGAATATGTTATCCCTGTTATATCTGGTTCTCTCGATAGGTTCCTCAAACCCTATCATAGCCCAGATCTTCTGGGCGACCCCAGGAGTTATAGGATATAGTGTGAGGGTTAGGATTGCAACGATGTTTATTGCAATATACATTGTTGTCCCCGCCCTTCTATGATCTCTTTTAATCTCATCCCACGGGGCTCTTCTATTTATATATTGATTACCTGTCCTCGCGATCTCTAATATATACTCCGACGCCTGTTTGATCCTTGTCTCTAGCATCTTATCTATATAGCCATTATAGCTAGCCTTAACACTATTGATCACTTCTCTATCGATATCGTCGAACTCGCCCGGCTCCGGGATCCTCGATTCAAAGTATCTATCAATAAAGCTCAAAATCCTATATATGAAGTTCCCTATATCATCATTTAACTCAGAGTTAACTATCCTCATAAACTCCTTCCAACTGAAATTGGTATCTCTCTCCTCTGGTCTTATCCTCACCAGAGAGAACCTCCAATAGTCAGGATCTTCTAATATGTATAGAGCTTCATCAGCCCAAAGCCCTATCCTTCTGCTTTTGCTGAACTTCTCACCCTCGTAGAGTAGATACTCTGTCGATGAGATCACGGTAGGTAGTGGATGTCTATTGTCTGAAGCTATTAGCATCGCAGGTAGAATCACAGCGTGGAATGGTATGTTATCCTTCCCAATGAAGTATATAGTCTTGGTATTCTTGTCATACCAGAACTCTTCGAAGAGTCTGCCTCTTTTTTCAAGCACCTCCTTAGATGCTGATAAATAGCCTAAGAGTGCTTCGAACCAGACATATATAGTTTTTCTCTCAGCTCCTTTGAAGGGGGCTTCTATACCCCACTCATTATCCCTCGTTATTGATCTTGGTTTAAGGCCCTCTTTGATCCAGTTTAGCGAGTAATTTCTCACATTATCCCAGAGACCTTTATTCTCTTCAAGCCATTTCCTAATAGGGTTTTCAAGCTTTTTAAGATCGAAGAACCAGTGCATAGTCTCCTTGAGAATCGGTTTTGAACCGCAGATCGCGCATCTTGGCGAGATAAGATCTAGAGGGTCTAAGAGGGATCCGCAGTTCTCACATTGATCACCCCTTGCATTGGGATAGCCACATCTAGGACATCTACCCTCAACGAATCTGTCAGGAAGGAAGATCCTATCTCTCTCACAATAAGGAAGAACCATCTTTTGTGTGAATATATAACCCTTGCTTTCTAGCCTTAGCATGAATTCTCTTACAAACTGCTTGTGAACCTCTGACTCAGTCCTTGAATAGTTGTCGAGCTCTATTCTCCATCTCTTTAGGAGTTTAACTATATAGCTATGTGCCTCGTCAGTTAATCTCCTAGGATCTATATTTTTCTTCCTAGCCTCAACCTCTATAGGCGTGCCGTGCTCATCAGATCCTGAGACGGAGATCACATCCTCTCCCAACATCCTCAAAAACCTAGTCATTATATCAGCCCCGAGTAGGTGTAGTATTGTACCTAGATGGGGAACGCTATTTATATATGGCCATGCAGCTGTGACTACCCACTTACCCAGTATATTCCACCCAATCCACTAATCCCGCAAAGCCTTTATAATATCTGACCTCCTCTCCGCCCCAAAGGGCAAGGCCTTCAGCTATAATGCTCCCATCATAGGTATCTTGAAAACCAAATGGAGAAGGTGGTGGCGGGGATCTGGTAGCGGGGGGTGGATTTGAACCACCGACCTCGGGGTTATGAGCCCCGCGGGCTACCTGGCTGCCCTACCCCGCTATTCTGCCCCGCCATTATTAATAATATATTTAGGGCTTTTATCCTTTAATATGGTGCCCTCTTGAGGATTGCCGGGATAATCAGCATGTTAGTGGGTATAGGTGTTATATTTCAGATTATCTTAGGATTATATATTGAGAGGCTATATTATCTAAGAGATCTTCATGCATTTATAGGAATCGCGGGTCTTATATTAGTAGCTTATCTAACATATAGCTCATTTAAAAGGAAGGATATAGGGTTAAGGATAGCATCTACTATAGCACTATTGATAACCCTAATCCAAGTTTCCCTAGGCCTACATATATATACGTCCCCCCAGATATTCTTTGTAAATCTACATCTAGCTATAGCCATTATCTTAGCTGTCTCAATAGCCATGACAGGGGTCATCTCTATGAGATCTTCTAGAAGAAGTAAGGCCAACTAATCCTCTTCCCACACTAAGGGGACTAAGTCTCTCGTCTGCAATTCTTTAGCTAGTTTTATTAGTTTTTATAATAATTGCCTAGTGTAGCGATCTCACAAAGATCCCTATAAATGCTGAGAGCACTACTATTACAATTAAGATTATTGAAACTATTGCTAGAGGTTTATCTCTAGATCTATATGTTCTAAATGCAGACACAGCTATAGAGGCTATTACCCCTCCTATTAATGTTATGATAGAGATCCACAATATCCCCAGAGGATCTCCAGATACTATTTTCTCAACAGCTCTACCTATACTCAGGCCCCCAAACCTCAGCCCACTACTATCTCTTATTAGCTCCATCGTTGGGCCTCGTATAAATAGCACTATAAGCCCCGCTATAGTTAGCATTAATGAAAGCATTACAGAGAATCTCAGTATCATATATACAGATTTCTCAAGAGATTTCTGGCCCATGAACTAGATCCCCCGGCTTATCATTTCTATACCTAATAACCAGACAACAGCTGTGAATATGATCCTAAGGACTCTGCTTGTAAGCCTGTTAAGAATATTTGAAGATACGTATGAACCTAATATGACTCCTGGTGTTAGTAGAGCTACTAATAAGGGGTCTGTATATCCCAGCACCATATATTGTATCCCACCAGAAGTAGCTGTTAAGCCTATCATAAAGGAGCTTGTAGCAGTTGAAACCTTGAAGGGTAAGCCCAATATATAGTCCATGGAGAGCACTTTAAAAGCCCCAGCTCCTATGCCGAGCATGCCCGATATTATTCCTGCACTGAGCATTGAGAGGAAGGATAATATATAGTTAGATCCATAATATTCTATCACAACTCTTCTCCTCTCATCATAATAGGCTCCCCTAAGCCCAAGCCTAGCTGATATTGGGTCCTGGTTTCTATATTTTTTAACAAACTCGCCATCTGATCCTCTGAAGAGACCCGGGAGAGGGGCTATCATTAGCACTATCCCGAATATTATGTAGAGCGCTTTTGTTGGAATATATAGATTTATAGTAACGCCTATAATAGATCCCAACATTGTAGCGATGGCTAGAGAATAACCAACTCTTAGGTTGGCTAGGCCTTTAGCTAGATAGTTCGCTCCGCTAGTGCTGCTATTAGCTATCGTTGCTATGATGCCGGAGCCTATAGCTAGTCTCAGGGGTATTCCTAGGTAGCTAACTAGTATAGGAGATGCGATAGCGCTACCTCCAAGGCCTGTCAGGGCTCCTATTAGTCCTCCTAAGAATCCTATTGCAAAGATCACTAGTGCCTCAGTATAGATGTCTATTAATGCCCACCAGAGATATTGGCGATAAAGAATGTTATAAGCATAAGTTTTAAGATCTATTGCCAAGAACTAGGGAGGCGAATCTAGAGATCCTCTTAAGACTCTCTATCTTCTCCCTATCGCCTAGCTTAGCCCTTTCAACGGCCTCTTCTAGTGTTATTATTGTTCTTTCAATGAGGTCTCTTCTAACTCTATATGGAACCCCATCCTTCCCCCCGTGGGCATATGAATATTTAAAAGGATCTATTGGATGGCTCACCACATCTCTATTAGAAGGTGTGTAGCCGTAGATGAGATCTGCTACCAGGGTTAGAGCCCTCATGGTCTCTGGTCCAAGGCCTCTGATCCCTAGAAGATCTATGATCCTTTTAGCTCCTTCCAACTGGATCCTATTCATTGTATTTATAAGTAATCTATCGATCTTCACAGGCTTATAATACCCCACTGAAAACTCTCTTTTAACACCTCTACAAGGATCCCCGATCAAAGTCTTTCTACCCCTTATACACGCGTCAACGAGAGCAATATCCCTTATGATCTTCGACACATCCTGGGATACCAGATCCTCTATAGCCTTTATAGTTTCCATGGAATCACTATCCACAAGATTCAGGGGTTTTAAAATGCTATTCGATGCAACCCCTGTATGGGGGTCCAGCGGTAGGTTCTTAAATGAGGCATTAGATATGTGGTATCTCCTAGCATAGCCTCGATCTATATTCATCCCCTGCTGAATAATAGTCCAAGAACCATCCGAAGAAACTATTACGCCGTGAATATAGATGCTATGGCCATCCTGCAGAAGAACACCATCCACCTTAGCCCCTATATAGCTTATTCTCTGGATCTCCCTACCCCAGTCTTCCCCCAATCCCAATCTCTTTGCAGCCACAGGGCCTTCCTCCGGGATCTTCCTCGACTCTGCACCCTTACCGCCAATCACAAGGAAACCCAGATCCTCACTCCAGCTCACATTCTTTAAAACTCTCAGCACAACGGTTGTAGATCCGCTACTATCCCAATCCATTCCAATCACATTATTAAAAGCCTGGAACCACAGAGGATCTGAGAACCTTCTCACCACCTCAGAAGCTCCGAACTCCTCAACTAAGACCCTCAGTATAGCTCTCCCAAGTCTTTCCATATATCTATATAGCCACTCAGGAACAGCCCCACTATGTAGAGGTAGATCAGTTATACCCTCCACAGCCACTCCATAAATGTAATTTGAAAAGGGAATTAAATTAATATAGTTAACCAGTTCTTATTTTGATTCAAATAGATCATTTAATAATTTTCTCATTAGAGTGAGGATTAGAATAATAAGGTTCCGGAATTAATAATCTATGTATCAAATATAATTTTTATAACGACATACTATATTAGAAAACTAGAGAAGCCATATAATCCTGACAATCATGAGATTCACGATTTACAATACATGATCATATATAGTGCGGGGGGTGGGATTTGAACCCACGCAGGCCTACGCCAGCGGATCTTGAGTCCGCCCCCTTTGACCCGCTCGGGCACCCCCGCACCATATATAATTATGTATAGGGGTTTAAACCGTTGTTTCTATATATTCTTAAGTGTGAGAGTTCTATAAAGGGTTCTTCTGCTATTTTTATAGGATATGTTAGGTGCTTTGTTGCATATACTTATCGGCGATATAGCTTATTTCACCATCTTTTAATACTATTGTTTTCTCGCATATATCTAGATCCTTGTGTGTGGCGGTTAAAATCAAGATTCCTTTCTCCTTAGCATATTCAACTATATTTTTTAAACAGCATTTTACATACTCATTATCTATGTGATCAAAACCCTCGTCTATTAGGAGAACCCTGGGATTCGATGCTAGAGCTCTTGCTAGTGCTACTCTGATTTTCCATCCAGTGCTTAGCTCTGAAGCTTTTTTCCTAGCAATTTTGCCGTCTATACCTAGGATCTCCATGATCCTCTCAAGATCCTTTTTATCAACCCTTCTAGCGATAGAGATGTTTCTTGCAACGCTCATGTGGGGAAACACATCTTTTTCCCCCCTTATAAGGGGAAATCTCCTCTTCTCTGGCTCTGTCTTTGTTATATCTATACCGTTAAACATGATCCTGCCCTCATCAGGTTTAATAACACCTGCTATTACGTTTAAAAGGGTTGTTTTTCCAGATCCATTGGGGCCTCTAATACATGTTACAGAGGCTTCGTCTATCTCTAGTATCTCAACTTTTAGCGTGAATCCGCCATATTTTTTAATAATCCCTATTAGTGATAGGCCTTTCACATTCCCTCCCAGATAGTAATATATGAAAATATATATCTTTTTTCTTGAATTCTCTAGGAGTATATATGAAGAAAAACTACATATTAGTGTTGGGCACAATCATTTTAGGCTTTTTGATAGGAGTTTTCACATCTCCATACATATATACATTTCATAGCCCTAGACAGGTAACAACATATACTCAAATAGTTTCAGGAGGCTCAGCATCGCAGCAGAAGGAGGTATATGTGCTAGAAGCAGCTACCCTGAAGCCTATGGTTGATATGCTGAAAAATGCGATGGCATCTCACAGATATATGGTCTACGATGAGGCGAAGGGATCTGTTCAACTTGCTAGAGAGATTAATGATCTTGGGAAGAGGGCTGATCTCTTTATATCAGTAGATTCGGAGGTAGTTGAGAAAGTGCTTATGCCCAATGGCTCGGCAAGCTGGTATATAGTTATTGCAACCTCTTCCATGGTTCTAGTATACAGCAATGCTAGCGAGGATAAGTTGAAAAAGCCTCTGGATATGCTTGCAAGAGGCGATCTCAGGGGCTTCTTCGAAGAGCTATTATCAGGCAACTATAGAATAGGTCTTGGAAACCCCGATAACGTGCCTCAGGGCTATAGAACTCTGATCATGTTGAAGCTAGCGGGTCTCATGATCTGGGGTGATGAGGGATACTATATAAATAAATTTAACGAGCTTCAGAAGGCTGGGAAAGTCGTATACACGAGAGATGCAGCGGCCTTGGTGGCGCAGCTGCAGACAGGAGCTATAGATGCGAGTTTTACATATCTATATGAGGCGATGCTATATAACCTCAAATACGCTAGGCTCCCTAGAGAACTAGATCTATCGGATCTCTCGTTAAGAGACTTTTACTCCAAAGCTAACTATACCACGAGCTCCAGAGTCGTAATAAGGGGAGCTCCAATAGAGATAGTAGTCACCATCCCAAAGACAGCTGTGAATAGGCAGGCTGCGCTATCCATTATAGCATATCTACTAACCGATAAGGGTAAAGAGATTATGCGAAAAGCAGGGTTAACACCCCTTGATAATCCTGTGATAAGGGGTTCTGATAGAGATCTATTCGGGTGAGTCTCGTGCTGCATAAGCTTTTCTTCTGGCTATTCATAGCGATCGTTATATTTGTTGTAGCAGTTCCCATACTATATTTAGGGTATGAGGGTTCTATCGGAAGATTCTCAAGCCCCTCTAGATCATTCAGTTATGAAGTCCTATCCTCAATAGCACTTACACTGGTAGCCTCTATCATAGCAGCATCTATAGCTCTGATTATAGGAGCTCCGGTTGCATATTATCTAGCAAGATATAGATTCCGTGGAATCGATTTTATTGAAGCCCTCATAGATCTTCCCACGTCAGTGCCGCATCCCTTAGTTGGAATAGCCATACTAGTCATGATGGGGCCTATAGGGCCTCTATCACCTCTACTTAGGGTCTTTGGTGTTGAGAACGTGTCTTACACATTATTGGCTCTCATCTTAGCTCTTCTAGTGGTTTCAGCCCCGATAATGATCAAGTCCTTAGCTAGTGGTTTCAAATCGCTCGATCCACAGCCGGAGATAGCAGCATTAACTCTTGGCATTAGCAGGGTGAAAATATTTCTATTGATAGTACTCCCCATGAGCTTTAGATCTATATTGAATTCGTTTGCCATAACACTTGCAAGATCTATAAGCGAGTTTGGCTCTATAGTGATAGTAGCGTATTATATCTTAACACCCCCCTTCCAAGGTGTCAAGCCTGCCCCAGTTCTGATATGGGATCTATTCGAGTCAGGGGGACTAGCATCTGCTCTCCCAGCATCTGCCACTTTATTCCTCTTAAGCTTGGTTGTATTGTTTTTGATAAGGGTTTCTGAGAGGATATCTAGATAGAGATATAGGGGCTCACCTCCCCTTCCAATATAGATGCTACTACCTTTGAAAATCCTTCACTATCTAAATATATCTCCTTATATAGTTTTTTCCTCTCCGCAAGTTCCACCGCTGCTAGATGTACGCAGAAGGGTTTTAAACATCTCGAGACAACATTTATCGAGAAATCAGCACAGCTACAATATATTCTTGGCAGGACCATGTGGATATGGGAGCTCACACCGACTAGGTAGATAGCGATATTTCCCGATACGACTTTTACTAATCTCTTTGAGGCTATTATCTCGGCTACTCCTCGATCCCTAACGAGATTTTCTGTGTTAATGGATTCCAGTGATCTATATATCTCTGCCCAGCTACATTTTCTATCTATTTCCCCTATTTTCTTCATAGCTTCTCACATAACTTTAAAGATGGTAGAGCTATTCTATTATAAGCCTTAATATCCCGTGAAAGATTCTACCTTGATCCTCTCCCTAGAGAGCTTCACGCCAGCGTCTCTAAGTATAGTTGTGATCTCTCTAACCTTTTGAGGAGGTCCTGATATATAGAATATGGCTTTTTCAATATCGCTGATAAGGTCCTTTATCTCAGAAGATCTCACCATTTCTCTCCTCCACATCACCTCTATGTTCTCACCCCTCTTAGCAGCGCTCTCTAGATCCTCTCTGAAGAGGAAATCCTCCTTCTCGTCTATATGGATAGCCAATAGCCTTTGATCAGATCCCGTATCTAAGGAGTACACGATCATGGATCTTATAGGGGTGACCCCAATACTATGAAAGATCATAACTATCTCCTTGGCGCCTCTCTCAAGAGTGAAATGTCCATAGGGCCCCCAGATATTAATTACATCGCCTGGAATCATCTTCTCCAATGCCCTTTTATAGAGACTTTCCCTTCCCTCAACAATGGTTGCAAACATGATAAAGCCTTCTGTTGGGCTTGATGCTATTGAAAATGTCTTGGATCCGCACTCCCAACATATATTTTGACTTATCTCGAACTCCGCATTCTGTCCTGGAGAGAATGTGAAGCGTTTCTGAGGCTTGAGCTTCACAATCCTATATCCCCTATACACAGTATTCTCTATAACGGTTGCTGGTATAGCTTCTTCCCCCATATGACCACCGAATCAGTATAACTTTCCCTTTAATAACTATTTAACTTAGACATGCGAGCTTATCCTGCCTTAGCTTCATCCGCATCTATGCTTAAATAATGCAAAGCATAGATCTATAGTCAACAAGGCAGATAGCCTAGGTTATCTATAATAGATCTATAGCAGCTGGAAGCCAGAAAACGATAATCGGGTAGCAGTTCTTCGAAGGCTGTTTACTTAAATTAAATTTTGCTTATTTAAATCTTCCGTATTTTATATTTCTCTGGGTTCTGAGCGGGTTTGGCTAATGATTTAGCTATCTCAGGCTATGTTTCTCCTCTATATATATAGAGCCCGTTTTTCCTAGTTAGAAATCCTCTCTCTATTAAATTTTCTAGCGCGTCTTCATAGAAGTATCTATCTACATCTATGCCGTACCATTCTCTAAAGCTATTTACTATGTCTTCGAATGTCCATACGGACTTGCCGCTTTTAGCCTCCTCATAGATCATTCTTTTGATGAAAGATGTAACATCTTCAAGCCTTGTCCACGGGTATTGGAACCATACCCACTCTTTAACCTCTATGAAGTAGAAATCTGGTTTGATCTTAGCTATGGGGCTTATCCATTGGAGAACTGCTATCTTGACCTCTGATGGGTTCCAATTCTCCCTTATAAACTTCTCTGCAAGCATCACTGTATCGCCAGTATCTACTATGTCATCCACTAGTAGCACTTTTTTCCCACTCATATCCACGATATATGGGAATCTAAGCACAGCCTTCTCCTCAGCCTTAGCAGCTTCTGTCCAGTGCTGGCTTTGGATCGAGAGGAGGTTCTCCACACCTAAGAAATCACATAGAAGCCTAGCCGGTATATAGCCCCCTCTTGCAATAGCAACTATTACATCGGGTCTCCAACCACTCCTTTTTATAATATTCGCAAGACCCCTACTCCATTCAACTATCTCCTCCCACGTTACCAGCTTAGTAGGCACCCGTGGCAAGTATGTCCCAGGAAAAGGTTATATGACTGAGGCTATATAAATATTAACCTATGAGTCTCACATAGGAGATAAACCCCTTGTTAAGTATATATGCATATCCCTCAGAGACTATGGCGATCTCGCTCCTTGATATAGAAATAAGTCTCCCCGAGACCTCACTACCATCTATAAACTTAACAATCACCTCATATCCTATATAGTCGCTCCCGAGAATATGATGCTCCTCACAGCAATCCCTCACAATCCCCATAACCTCGTTCTCCCTCACCCTCACACTCTTAATAGCATGCCTAAACACTACGATAGCATCGCTAGCAGTTCTCAAACCCAGCTCATAGCTGGTCACCTGGTCGAGAACACCTTCAAGAGACTCCCCACTTATTAACTCTAGATAGATATTTCTACCTTCAAGCTTCTCAGTTATCATTGTCGAGGGTATCCTAACCATTCTATCCCCACAATATTACCCTTGAAAGTTGAAAAGATATATGAACCCAAAAACCATGTATAGTGACTATTATAGAATCTGATCTCTTATCACAATTTCAGCAGATAGAGCTATAGGCGAGCAATTCACCTTTAACATCGATCTAGCAAAGAGTTCATCTAACATCAACAAATAATGGTGTGAAAGTCTCTGGAGACTTTGTTGGACTATATATACTTCCCGGAGTCTTGCCACATATGCCGTAGCTGGATATAAACCGGTGTTATATAGTTCTAAGATTTCCTGCATACCTTGAGATCCAACTAATTCCACAACTATCGGCATGTACCAGCTGCAATTGATAGCAGAACATATTGCTGCCTCAAGAAACTGTTTTTGGGTTTCATAAAAGTTTATAGGGGTTGATATATCATTTTATGGAGCGGTTTTGCTGAAGATCCTTGAGCTTGTGAG
>JAVVGG010000017.1:0-18047 GCA_032249275.1 Desulfurococcales archaeon | reverse complement strand
CGAGCTATGGGAGTCTACGATAACTCTAGATGATCTTGAGGAAATGTCTAGGAGGTGATCATGATCCCGGTTACCTAGATCGCTAAGGGTAATCAGAAGTTCATATTCGTAGGAGGAAAGGGTAGCCAATGCCATGTTTAGGATCAAAAATAGGGAAAGACATATTACCGTCGAGATCATAACCCTGAGCCCCATAATGCTTGGTCACTGCGAGCATTGTGAGATCTTGATGAAGGGCTTTGGAATAGATTATAAACCTATACAGATCAATGAATACTCTAAGGATATGATCGAGCTTTCTGCAAAGATAACTAGATTTATTAATGAGATAACTAGAGCGGTATATGCAAGGGTATATATAATAGAAGCCCTGACCCTCAGAGGATTTATAAAGATGCTCCTCTATAGGAGTGGGAGATTACCAATAATAGCAGTTAATGGGCGTAGAATCGCTTCTGGATCCGTGTGGGAGTCTGAGGAGCTGGCTAGGACTGTGATTTAAGATCTTATGCGCTAGAATCGAAATAACACAAACTTTGTATTTATAAGCTTTCTAACGCATATATACTATGCTGTGCCTAGTTGATTAGGGGGTGTTTTTTGAATATGGCTTCTGGAGTTAATGAAGCGGCTGTAAAGGTTAGGCAGGACTCTAACCAGGAAGTTAGATGTCCACCTGATAAAATAGTTATAGACATAGCTAGGGGTGCCTATATATGTGAGGAAACAGGAGAGGTTCTAGAGGAGAGGATAGTTGATCAGGGGCCTGAGTGGAGGGCATTCACACCTGAGGAGAGGGAGAGGAGAACTAGGTCTGGCTCTCCCCTCGCCCCTGCAATGGAGGATATAGGTCTAGTGACTATTATAGATTATAAGGATAGAGATGCCACTGGTAAGAAGCTGGATCTTAAGAAGAAAATGGAATATGCAAGGATAAGAAAGTGGCAGATCAGGACTAAGGTTCAAAACGCTATAGACAGAAACCTCACACAAGCCAGCTCGGAGCTCCAGAGGCTAGCAAACTCCCTTGGATTGCCGAAGGAGGTGCAGGAGCAGGCTGCAATAATATATAGAAAGGCCGTTGAAGCAGGCCTTGTAAGGGGAAGGGCTATAGAGAGTGTTGTAGCAGCAGCTCTCTATGCAGCATGCAGGATCATGAATGTCCCGAGAAGCCTGGACGAGATAGCACAATATACAAGAAGCGGGAGGAAGGAGCTGGCTAGGTGCTTTAGACTCCTCTACAAAGAGCTGGACTGGAGGGAGTTAGGGCTCGAAATGCCGAAGCCAGATCCGTTCCATTATGTGCCCAAGATAATAAGCACGCTCGGTCTAAGCGGAAGTATAGAGGCAACAGCAAAGGATATTCTAAAGAAGATAAGGGATACCGGCATAGGTGCTGGGAAAGATCCTGCTGGAATAGCTGCTGCAGCAGTATATATAGCATGCCTGCTCAATAACGAGAAAAAGACGCAGAAAGAGATAGCTATGGTAGCTGGGGTAACTGAGGTTACAGTTAGAAATAGGTATAAAGAGATTGTAAAGGCACTAAAACTAAATCTACCCCTAACATAGAATATAGCTCTCTTTATATTAGGTTTTATAATTTCATAGTTACAGATTAAAACATATCTATTGATATCCTGCTATTTGCTCTTTCAAGGGATTCTCTTTTCAACTTTAAAAGTTATTTCATAGATCTTATTGGATCCTAAATAGCTACCATAGTAGAAACCCACCATTCTAGGTGAAGAGAAAGTTAGTTATTATCTAGAGGAGAAAAGCTTATATACCAGTTAATTCTTTACTCATTCCGAGGTTGGTGGGGAGATGGAGTTCCAATACCAATGGGGAATACTAGAAGCTTAGGAGATATAGAGCTCCTAGCCTCTAGGATAAGAAATCATGTCCTGAATATGTATCTCCATGATCAATCACTACACCTGGGATCGTCATTAAGCTCTGTAGAAATATTGGCGATATTAATGTTTAAATATCTAAGGAGATCTAGCGATCCTATAAATAGAGACTGGTTAATACTTAGCAAAGGACATGCAGCTCCAACACTCTATGCAGCTCTCGCAGAAAGTGGGCTTATATCTATAAAAGAGCTTGAGAAGATCCATGATATATCAAGCATACTCCAAGGGCATCCAGAGATAAGTGTACCAGGCGTTGATATGTCCACCGGGAGTCTTGGACAGGGTCTTAGCTTCGGCGTAGGGATTGCAACGGGGATCAAGATCCGAGGTGGGAGAGGAAGGGTATATGTTGTCATGGGAGATGGCGAACAGGATGAAGGAGAGGTTTGGGAGGCTATTACACACGCAGCTACTAGAAAACTAGATAATCTGGTGGTGATTGTTGATAATAATGACTTCCAGCTAGATGGCTCAACAGAGGATATTAAGCCAAAGCATTACCTGCCATATGTATGGAGAATCGTTGGGTGGAAGGTTATAATGTGTGATGGGCACAGCATTGCTAGCCTGGATAGGGCTATAAATGAGGCTCTATCCTCCAACATGCCAACAGCTATATTTGCTAAAACAATTAGAGGAAAAGGTGTTGTTGAAATAGAGAATACAAAGATACAGAAGCCGGGTGTTGATAGTGTTAAAAGAGCTATCCTCAATGCGTGAAGCACTTGGAAGAACCCTAGTGTATCTTGGAGAGGTTGACAGGGACTTGATTGTGATCACTGCAGATGTGGGTGATTCCACTAGGGCCTCATACTTCAGAGATCGCTTCCCAGAGAGGTATTTTAACGTTGGCATAGCAGAGCAGCATATGGTAAACTTCGCTGCAGGCTTAGCAGCAACTGGGATGAAGCCCTTAGTAGTCAGCTTCGCCATGTTCCTAATGAGAGCCTGGGAGCAGATAAGAAATACAACTGCTAGAATGAATCTAAATGTCAAGTTTATAGCAACACACGCTGGATATAGCGATAGCGTCGATGGATCCAGCCACCAAGCGTTAGAAGACATAGCACTTATGAGAGTTATACCGAGTATGAGTGTGATCGTCCCTGCAGATGCATATGAGGTTCGAAGAAGTCTGCCGGAGATAGTGCTAAGCGGGAAGGGACCAATATACTATAGAATTGGAAGAGATTACTCGCCCCCAATAACAAAAGATCTTGAGGGAGAGTTTAAAATCGGGAAGGCCTCCATATTGAGAGACGGAGAGGATGTAGCAATAATAGGGGCAGGTGTGGTTCTTTGGAGCGCCCTTGAAGCCTCTAAAGAGCTGGAGAGGATGGGTATAAGTGCTGCTGTGATAAACATGTCAACCATAAAACCTATAGACGAGGAGATTATAGAGAGGTATGCTAGAAAAACAGGAGCTATAGTAACTATTGAGGAACATAGCATATATGGGGGCTTAGGCTCTGCTGTTGCAGAGATTGTTGTCAGTAAATACCCTGTTCCTATGAGGATTCTTGGTGCCAAGGCCTTTGGCAGAACAGCTAGATCCCATGAGGAGCTAATAGAATATTTCGGTCTCGGTAAAAGCAGTGTTGTTAAGGCCGTAATAGAGGTGATCAAAGGTGATGGAAGAGATCGAGATGCTTAGGAAAGAGATAGATAGAATAGATGAAGAGCTTATAGAACTAATACAGAGAAGGCTAGAGATAGCCATGAAGATAGGGCTACTTAAGAGAGAGAGGGGAGCGCCTATAAGAGATCTTACTAGGGAAGCGGAAGTGGAGGAGAGGTGGATCCGGCTCTCTAAAGAAAGAAACATTCCAGAAGGCATGGCAAGAGAAATTATTAAAACACTTATACGTTACTCCATAGCTGCCCAGGCATCCCTAGTTGCTAGAAGCAAGAAGGTTGCGGTGATAGGCTATGGAGGCATGGCCAGGACTTTAGGTGAGATGATGAGACTTGCAGGACATAAGGTGATGATCGGTGGAAGGGATCCTATGAAGGCTAAGAGCCTTGCTACATCGATAGGATGTGAATACGGAGATCCCAATGACATCATATCTAAAAGTGATTATGTAGTGATAGCTCTCTCTAGAGAGGCATTTACCTGTGGATATGTGGATAATCTTGCCACCTATATGAAAGGAAAGATCGTTATGGATATACTATCAGCTAAGGCCGGGGTATATGAGAGAATGGTCTCCATATCAAAAGATCTGGGTTTTAGCTATATATCAACACATCCCCTCTTCGGTCCATCGATCCTCCCCTATGGTGAGACAATAGTCCTGATCCCAAGCAATACTGGAATTGAGTTTCTCGAAGAGGTAATGATCTTCTGGTCATCAATAGGCCTTATACCAGTTGTTGCAGGATATGACGAGCATGAGAGGGCTATGGCGATAGTCCAGGTTATGCCCCATCTATATATGTTAGCATTATCCGAAGCCATAGAGGATCTTTCTAGGAGATATGGTATTGAATATAAAGTGTTTAGAACGCATAATATGAGGAAGATCGAGGAAGTGATTGAGAGAATTAAGAATAATGTAGATGTGATTAAGGAGATCCAAAGATATAACAGATATGCCCCCGAAGCTAGAAAATCCGGTATCGATGCCCTGATAAGAGTAGCCAGGGTATTTGGGGGTGATTATAGCTGATCATTATTACGATAAAAGAAAATAGCGATCCATCAAGCGTTCTGGAGAAGCTGAGAGAGAAATCTGCTTCATATAGAGTAACCAGGCTATATGGTAAAACAATAGTAATTGCATGGCCTGATAACCTAGTCGAAAGTATGGCAGATCCTTCGATAGAGAGTCTCTTTAGAGTTAAGAAGCCATATCCCCTTGCTAGCAAAGAGTGGAGAGATAGAAGCACTATTGTAGATGTTGAGGGCGTCGAGATAGGCGGTAGCAGAGTTGTGATTGCCGCAGGCCCATGCTCCGTTGAGAGCCTTGATCAGATGATCGAGGTTGCTAAGGCGCTAAAACGACTTGGTGTCTCGATATTAAGGGGAGGGGCTTTCAAGCCCAGAACAAGTCCATATACATTCCAAGGCCTTGGAGAAGAGGGGCTGAAGATCCTTAAAAGGGTCTCGGAAGAGACGGGTATGCCTATAGTGTCTGAGATAATGGATCCTAGGGATATTAGCCTCTTCAAAGAGTATGTCCACATGCTCCAAATAGGCGCTAGAAACTCGCAGAACTTCCCCTTATTGAGAGAGGTTGGTAGGAGCGGAAAGCCTGTTCTACTCAAGAGAGGATTTGGAAATACTGTCGATGAGTGGCTCCAAAGCGCAGAATACATATTGCTCGAGGGAAACGGTTCTCTAATCCTCTGTGAAAGGGGGATAAGGAGCTTCGAGTCTGGAACCAGGTTCACACTAGATATAGGAGGTGCTGTGCTTGCAAAGAAGCTTACACACCTGCCGATCTGTGTTGATCCCAGCCATCCTGCTGGGAAGAGAGATCTAGTAGCTCCTTTAGCCCTAGCATCAGTAGCAGCTGGGGTTGACATGCTCTTAATAGAAGTTCATCCAAATCCTGAAAAAGCCTTAAGTGATTCTGAGCAGCAACTTACCATAGAGGAATTCGGTAAGCTAATAGATAAACTAAGATCTGTTGCAAAGGCGATAGGTAGAGATCTATGAGGATCTATATCTCAAAGCTGTGTAATACAGAAACAAAGATCGCCATCGGTAAAGGCTCTCTAGATATATTAGAAGAGATAGAAGGCGAAGCCGCGATAATACATAGCAAAAAGATAGATCCCAGCGGTATAGCTGAGAAACTAGACAATGTTACAAGCATCATAGGAATTGAAGATGGAGAAAAAGCTAAGGATGTGGAGAAGGTCTTAGAAATTATAAGGCTAATCCACAGAACAGCATCGCCAGATCTTGAATGGATAGTAGCAGTAGGAGGAGGAACAGTTCTAGATATAGCAGGCTTTGCCGCATCAATATATAGAAGAGGGGTTAAGCTGATCAATATTCCAACAACACTCCTCGGAATGGTTGACGCAGCTATGGGGGGAAAAAACGGTGTTAACCTCGATGGTATTAAAAATGTTCTAGGTACATTCTACCAGCCCAACCTAGTTATATCTGAGACATCTTTTCTAGCGACACTACCGTTGGAGGAGATATTAAATGGCTTAGCAGAAGTTATAAAGTATTGCATAACCCTTGATCAAGAGCTATGCGTTCTACTAGAGAGTAAGGATAAGGAGATTCTAAGCTTAGATGAGAATATAATTGAAGAGATCATATATAGATCTACTGTGAATAAGATGAAGATAGTTGAAATAGATGAAAGAGATAACAAAGGTATTAGAATAGTGCTTAACTACGGACATACCATAGGGCATGCCATTGAAGCCGGCAGCGGCTTCAAAGTATCACATGGAAGAGCTATATCGATTGGAATGGTATGTGAAGCTTTACTTGCTAAAAAAATGGGGATGATCGTGGAGGAGGTTATAGAATATCTTATTAATATGCTGAAAACCTATAGGCTACCAACATCGGTCAGAGAGCTCGGTGTTGATATAGATATGAAGAAAGCTATTGAGGCGCTTAGGAGGGATAAGAAGAGAAGGAGAGGATCCATAAGACTGCCCTTTCCAATAGGAATAGGAACATGGCGTGGTGTTGAGGTAGAAGTAGAGGATCTAGAGGTGTGTTTAAAATCATGCCTAGAGTAGATGTAACAACCAATCTCTATTGCCTAGTTGGTAAGGGGATAAGCTATTCACTATCACCAGCTATACATAACTATATATTTAACCTCATAGGCGAGAACTCAGTATATTTAGCGTTTGATATAGCAGAGGAAAGTTTCGACACTGCTTTTAGAGGGCTTCTAGAGATATCTAGAGGGCTGAACATCACAATACCATATAAAGAGAGAGCAATTAAATATCTAGAAAAGTTAGAACCTACCGCAGAAAAGATCGGCGCTATAAATACGGTTTATATGAAAAAAGGATATAACACAGATTACCTTGCGATTAAACAGCTTGTTCGAGAAAGATTTGGAGACTTAGATGGTATGAAATGCCTGATAGCTGGTGCAGGCGGGGCTGCAAAGGCTTCTTCATATGCGCTAGGGGATCTAGGATGTAGCATATATATAATGAATAGAACCAGAGCTAGGGCAGAGGAGCTAGTGGCCAGACTTAGAGATTCTGGATATAAAGCATATATTATAGAAAGCTGTAGCGAAAGCTATGATGTGGTTTTAAATGCAACACCAGATCCATCATATATCCCAGGTAGCTGTCTTAGAAGTACTCTTGTAGTAGATCTTGTGTATATACCTGTAAAGACCCGGCTTATAATAGCTGCAATCGAAAGGGGAATACCTATTATCAATGGCCTTGAAATTCTGGTAAGACAAGCCCTTCTGGCACAGAGTATATGGCATAGCAGAGATCTTCTACATTTAGAAGAGGAGGTTCTAAGATATCTATGCCGGGAAATACCTTCGGTGGAATGCTGAGAATCACCACCTTCGGCGAGAGCCACGGAGCAGCCTTAGGGGTGGTTATAGATGGTGTGCCTGCCGGGCTTCCACTGAGCGAAGATGATATAGCATTTGAGCTATCCTTTAGAAGGCCTGGGAGGCTCTATGTATCTAGTAGAAGGGAGGAAGACAAGCCGGAGATCCTCTCAGGTATCTTCAATGGGAGAACTACTGGGGCTCCAATAGCAGTTATAGTTAGAAATATAGATGTCATCTCTAAACCTTATGAAGAGATAAGGCATAAACCCAGACCTGGACATGCGGATCTCCCATATATAATGAGATATGGATATGAGAACTGGGACTATAGAGGTGGTGGGAGAGCTAGCGCGAGAGAGACCGTTGCAAGGGTGATTGGGGGTGTGATAGCAAAGAAGCTATTAATGCTTACAGATACATGGGTTGCTGGGCATCTCAGAAGTCTGGGACCTTTCGAGATCGATATAACACCTAGCTTCGAGGAGATCCTATGTTCTCGCAATAGCCCTGTAAGAGCCTGTAGAAAGGATATAGAGAAGATCTATGAGGAAATGATTATGCAAGCTATGAAGGAAGGTGATAGTTATGGAGGTGTTGTCGAGGTTATTGCGAGAAATCCTCCTGCAGGTCTCGGAGAACCTGTCTTTGACAAGATCAAGGCTGATCTAGCTAAGGCTATTATGTCAATACCAGCTGTTGTCGGATTTGAATATGGGCTTGGTTTTAAGGCCTCTAGGATGAGGGGAAGCGAGGCTAGCGATGAAATTGTGATGAGAGATGGTAGGCTTAGATGGAGGTATAACTATAGCGGCGGCATTCTAGGGGGTATAACCACGGGCGAGGATATAGTGATTAGATGCGCCTTTAAACCAACAAGCTCTATTAGAAAGCCCCAAAAAACAATAGATCTTAGGACAATGCAAGAAACACTTATATCGGTAACAGGTAGACATGATCCTGCTGTAGCTATTAGGGGTGTTTCGGTGGTAGAATCTATGGTTGCCCTCGTGATCGCGGATCACGCGATAAGATCTGGGGTTATAAATCCTGTTAAGCTATCTCCAGGTGATGCAGATAAGATTGAAGAAGGTTGGAGGAGGTATAGGAAGGCATGTGGGCCTTCACAGGAATCTCAATAGTCAATGCGATCCCCAGCTGGCTGGGCTCTACAATGGCTATTAACATAAGGATCGAAGTTGATGTTGAGGAAGGTATTGGAGCACACACAAGCTTAACAAGAACTATTATAGATTATTTTAAAGGGAAGATTGGCTTGCCAGAGTTAAGGGTCATAGTGAGATCCCCACTACCTCCTGAGAGTGGGCTGAAGACAAGTAGTGCTGTAGCTGTAGCGCTTATAGAGGCTATAAAGACTAGATATAACTTGAAAGGTATAGATACACCGAAACTAGCGGCTGAGCTCTCTATAAAAGCCGGTGTTTCTCTAACCGGGGCTTATGATGACGCAACAGCAGCATATCACGGTGGCATATCACTAACGGATAATAAGGAGAAGAGGATCATAGATCTTAGAAATCCCCCTGAAGATCTTATAGCTGTTGTCCTCGTTAGGGGTGGCAGGCCAAGAGTAGATCTAGGGTCTCTTAAGAGATTCGAGACTCTCTTTACAGAAATCTTCAGAATAGCTTTAAAGGGAGATATAATAACCGCAATGAAGCTTAATGGAATAGCTGTGGCAGAGATCCTTGGGTACGATACGACCCTTATAAAGAAGGCCTTAGAGCTTGGGGCTTTAGCTTCAGGTGTTTCTGGCAATGGCCCATCGATCTTTGCCCTAGCTAAGAAGGGAGATGAAGGCCCATTAGTAGATCTATTTCTTAGGACTGGTGAAACAATAGTGGCAGAGCCTGTAGGTATTACGAGGTTATAGCTATGAAGGTATATATAGGGAGGTCAAAGGTAGGTGGAAGGCTTAGAGCACCGAGATCTAAGAGCTATGCTATAAGACTCATATTTTCATCACTTCTATCCCCTGTAGAGATAGAAGATCTTCCATATTCGGAGGATGTTATAGCCTCGATAAGGGCTGTAGAGGCGCTAGGGGTCAGGGTTAGTGGAGCCAAATTCGAGGCTAGAGAAGGGCCGAAGATAGTTAGTGAGAGGATCTATGTAGGAGGTTCTGCAACCACTCTTAGGATCCTTATACCAATAATAACTGTGATTGGAGGAAAGATCTATATAGATGGTGACTATACACTTAGAAGAAGACCTTTAGATGCAATAGTAGAGGCTATTAGATATAGAGGTGTTAATATATCATCTCCAAGGCTTCCACTAATCGTTGAGGGAAAGCTCGATGATAACTGGATCAGAATAAGGGGTTCGGAGAGCAGCCAGTATATATCTGGATACATGATAGCGTTCTGTTTAAAAGGATATGGTGATATCTACATCGATCCGCCTATAGTATCTAAGAGCTATATATATCTAACGCGTGATATACTAAGAGATTTTGGATGCTATTCCACAATAAATATCAATAAAATATCTGTAGAGATGGTTGAAAAGCCAAAGCTTGTTAGAAAAAAGGTAGAGGGTGACTATGCCCTATCCTCGTTTTATGTAGCTTCAGCACTTGTTACAGGAGGCTCTATAGAGATATATGATCTACCGCAACCACGTGATTATTTTGGGGATCATTCGATTATAGAGATCTATAGATCTATGGGTGCTTATAGTAAATATGTAGATAGCTCTTGGTACGCAGAAGCTGGAGATAAATATAATGCTATAAATGTTGACATAGACGATGCCCCTGATCTTGGGCCTTCTATAACGCCTATAGCAGCTATTGCAAATGGGATCACGAGGATTACTGGTGTTGAGAGACTTAGGATTAAGGAGAGCGATAGAATCGAAACCATAATTAATACTTTAAAGAGCTTTGGTGTTAGAGCATCTTATAAAGAGGGCTTCCTAGAAATTGAGGGTAAGCGTGATATAGATTTAAAGGAAGCAGTGATAGATTGTGGAGGCGATCATAGAATAGCTATGATGGCCTCAGTACTTGCTCTAAAGGCAGGAGGTGTAGTAGAGAATGCACAATGCGTTAATAAGAGTAACCCTAACTTCTGGAATGATCTAAAAACAATAGGAGGCGCCCTAAGGATTGAGAATTAGAAGACCACTTATAGTAGCTTCACTTCCCATAAGGACAACCGCTGATCTAGATCTAATAAATGATGTAAAAGAGGCTGACTTCATAGAGCTCAGGCTCGATTACATGGAAAATCCAGCATCACTAGATCTCGAGAAACTTATTAAATACAGATCTAAAATTATAGTAACCATAAGAGAAGTCTCAGAAGGAGGTGTAAGGGCTGTAGATGCGCTGTGGAAATCTATGTATCTCAAAAAACTATATGATCTAGGGATTATGTATGATGTTGAGGCATCGTATCTCCAAAGACATCAAGTTCCATACGAGGGTATGATTGTATCTGTACATTATATCAATAGCTTACCTTCAAGAGAAGAGATTATAGAAACTATAACTAGATACGCTGACAAAGTCTATAGTGTAAAAATAGCTGTTAAGGCATTTAAGGGCTATAGAACCCTCCTATCATCGCTACTCGACATAGGATATGAGAATCTCACCTTCATGCCTATCGCCACAGACCCTATAGAGAGACTTGCATTCAGCCTTCTCGGCTCTAAACTTATATATGGCTATGTTAGCGAGCCAACAGCCCCTGGACAGCTTCACTACAGAGATCTAATAAGGATTTTCAATTGTATATCCACAGCTGAAGACCTTTCCACGGGATGAGGGTTTAGTCCCGAGAAATGTAGAATAGCCTTTAACTATGCTATAAACAAGATCTTAAGCCCAAATCTGAGACTATCGGGAGAGCCCTCAAGATGCTTGGTATCAAACCAAGCTTCGGGGGGCTCTGGCCCCCTCACAGCCCCCCAAATGACAGATGTAAACACAAATAAATGGAAAAATCAACAAAGCTTAATGAAAAAAGTATGTGGTATAAGAATTCAGCTCTTCAGGGTGGAGAGAAGATCAGCATGAGGAAATGTTTATAGATAAGGCTTTTAGATCATTTTCCTAAAGAGAGTTTTTTCATCTCCTCATCTCTTAGAACCCTTCTGAGGATCTTTCCAACAGGGCTTTTAGGTAGCTCTTCTCTAAATTCCACAGCTCTTGGTCTCTTATATGGTGCTAGCTTATCCTCTACCCATTTTAATATATCACTTTCTTTAACTTTATTTCTACACTCACTCTTAAGTACTATAAATGCCTTGGGAATCTCCCCTACATCTGGGGCTGGGATGCCTACTACGGCTGCTTCTTTAACACATTCATGCATCATTAGAACCTCCTCTATCTCCCTTGGATAGACTGAGTAACCCTTATACTTGATCATCTCTTTCTTTCTATCCAATACATAGAAGTAGCCCTCCTCATCCATATAACCTATATCTCCTGTTCTAAACCATTTGAGCCCGTGTGCTGTGAAGAATGCATCCCTATTCTCATCCTCAACTGTATAGCCTTTCATAACCTGTGGTCCGGAGATCACAATCTCACCAATAGCTCCTGGAGGAAGTAAAATGGGTCTCTCTAGATCTGCTATGGCAGCATATGTACTGGGTATTGGAAGCCCTATGCTGCCTAGCTTGCTCCTCCCATATAGGGGATTAACATGGGTTACAACAGCTGTTTCTGTTAGACCATAGCCCTCTCTCAGAACAGCCCCTGTTTTCGTCTCAAATCTCTTGGCAACCTCTATGGGTAGAGGTGCTGCTCCGGATATACAGAATAAGAGTGTGTTTAACTTATATTTATCTACTTTCGGATGATTAATTATCGCATTATAGAGAGTCGGTACACCGTGGAGAACATGGGCTCTATATTTCTCCACACTTTTCATTAAACCCTCTATATCAGGCCTTGGGAATACTATGACGGTTCCGCCATCGTATATCGAGTATAGCATAACAACTATTAAGCCATATATATGATACCAAGGTAGGATCCCAATAAACCTCATAGGACCTTCGACAGATCTTTTCTTTCTAATCACATCATATAGGGGCTTTATCTGCTGTAGATTAGCCACTATATTTCCGTGCAGAATTTTAGCGCCTTTCGGCACACCTGTGGTACCACCTGTATACATTAGTGCTGCTACATCCTCTAGAGGATCTATCTTCTCTCTATATGTAGAAGGGCTATAGCTCCTAACGAGATCCGAGAACCTTAGGATCTTATTACCGTAGCTTATTTTTGGCATTTTAAGTCTCAGCCTAGCCAGAGGCCTTAGAAGAGGAGATATATAGTCCTCGATACCCGCTACAATCACCCTTTCAACTTTTATATCCTTCAAGGCCTGCTCGGCATTCTTATAGAGAATATTGGTGGTCACCAGGATCCTCGAGCTAGAGGATTTGATTTGAAAGGTTATCTCTCTAGGCGTGTAGAGAGGATTCATCGGAGAAACTATAGCTCCTACTTTGAGAGCAGCGAAAAATGCTATAGTATATGAGGGGCTATTCGGCATATGAAGAGCAACCACGTCTCCCTTTCCTATTCCCATTTCTCTAAAAGCATGTGCAAGCCTATCGCTATGATCCCCTATTACCTTATAGCTAATCCTCCTACCCATAAAAATCTGTGCATTCCTATTCGGATATCTCCTAACAGCCTCATCTAGGATCTCATATAGAGGAAAATATTTTATATCAACATCAGGAGGCACCCCCTCATCGTAGTTTTTGATCCATATCCTAGGCTTAATATATCTATTGAAAACCTCTTCTGAAGATAACATTGCGGGCTGCATATCCAACCCCCTAAACTATTACCTAGCTAAATATATAAAGATAAAAATATATTATTCGTTCTAATTATGATTAGTTTTTATTATATATATGGTATAATTAATAAAACCGTTATCTCTTCTGTTGATATTAATTCCTTTCGCTTGTAATAATGATATTTTAGCTCTTGGCGAAAATAAGTTTGGTGATATAATGGTTTTTCCATTTGAAACGCTAGAAGATCTCAGTATAAGACTTTCAAGCGAGCATGAGCTTTTCAGGAAAAGCGTGCGTGAATTCGTTGAGAAGAAGATCGAGCCTATAGCGATGGAGATCGATGAGAGAGACGAGATACCCAGAGATCTTTTAGAGGATATGGCTAAGCATGGGTTTTTCGGTATAGGGATTCCAGAGACTTATGGAGGACAGGGAGAGGATCATATAAGCACAGTCATACTAGTTGAGGAAATTTCAAGGGCCTCGCCAGCGGTTAGCGTTGTACTAGGAACTAATGAGCTATTTGCAATCCCCATAATACTATTTGGATCTGAGGAACAAAGAAGAAAATACCTACCAGAAATAGCTAGGGGAGAGAAGTTCGGCGCCTTTGCGGTGACCGAGCCGTGCTGCGGTTCCGATGTAGCTGGGATCCAAACTAAAGCTGAGAGGAGAGGTGATAAATGGGTTATAAATGGTAGAAAGGCGTTTATAAGCAATGCAGATCTAGCAGACTATATCCTGGTGCTCGCAAGAACCTCGCCACCACCTGATAAGAGATCACGCCACATGGGGCTAACTTTTTTCATAGTTGAGAAGGGAGTTCCTGGGTTCAGGTTGGATCAGAGATATGATAAAATGGGGCTTAGAGGGAGCCATATATATGAGCTAGTATTAGAGGACGTTGTTGTGCCTGATGATAATAGGGTTGGTGCCGAAGATCTTGGATTCCTCATAGCCATGGAGACCTTTGATAGAACAAGGATAGGGATAGCTGCACAGGCTGTTGGAATAGCGCAGGCCCTCTTTGAAAAAACCTTTAAATATGTGCATCAGAGATATGCCTTTGGCTATCCACTAGCATCTTTCCAGGCAGTTCAATTCGAACTAGTAGAGATCTTAGCAAAGATCCTGGCATCCAGATATATGGCCTATCTAGCAGCTAAACTAGCCGATGAGGGTAAGAGGGAGTTCACATTTGTAGCCTCGCTAGCTAAATTCTTCGCATCAGAGGCTGCAGAGGAGATAGCTTCCAGAGCAATAAATCTTCACGGGGGCATCGGTGTTGTAAGAGAAACAGGGATCGAGAGGTTTCTAAGAGACGTAAAGATCATACAGATCTACGAAGGAACAAACGAAATACAAAGACTTGTAGCGTATAGGCAGCTAATAAGGATTCTCAGAGAGAAAAACCTGATCCCTGAAGAGGTTGCGAGGCTGGTTCTATGAGAAAAGTAGCCATAGTAGGGACAGGGATAGCTAAATATGGATATAGAGCCGAGGCAACGTTAGCAGAGATAGCATATGAAGCTATAAAAGAAGCCTTGGACGAGGCTAGAATAGGCTCTGAAGATATAGATAGCTTTATCGTTGGCAACGTCGGCAGCTGGTCTAGCGAGCCATTGCCAGCTGTGCTTATAGGAGAATATGCAGGGCTAGTTCCGAAGAACGGCATTAGGGTAGAAGCTGCATGCGCTACTGGACTGGCGGCAACTAGAACGGCTTATAATATGATTGCTAGTGGTGAGGCCGATATAGTCCTTGTTATTGGCGTCGAGAAGATGAATGAATCTACAACTCCACAAGTGGTCGAGCTTATAGGAAGGGCTGGAAACTACTTCTGGGAGTTCCAAAATTTTGGAATGACTTTCCCAGGTTATTATGCTATGTATGCTACCTTATATATAAAGAGGTTTGGGGTGAAAGAGGAAGATCTATGTGAGGTTGCTGTGAAGAACCATTACTATGGATCAATGAATCCTAAGGCCCACTTCCAAAACAGAATCACGGTCGAGCAATGCATGTCTTCTAGATACATCGCGTGGCCATTAAAGCTCTATGACTCATCCCCAATAACAGATGGAGCTGCAGCTCTTATCCTTGCAAGTGAAGATGTAGCAAGAAGAATAACTGATTCACCTATATGGATAAGGGGGTGGGGATATGCAAATGGAACATCAAATCTAAGTAAGAGAAGAGACTACATAGGTTTAGAGGCGACTAGGGTAGCTGCTGAAATGCTATATAGGAGAATAGGGGTAGATCCTAAGAATCCTGCAAAGTACTTTGATGTAGCTAATCTCCACGATGCATTCACAATAGCAGAGCTAATGGCCCTAAGCGATATGGGGTTCGTCGAGAAGGGGGAAGAGCACATAGTTGTGAGGGAGAAACAAACGTATATAGGGGGGTTAATACCTGTTAACCTAGATGGCGGGTTAAAAGCTAAGGGCCATCCAATAGGAGCCACAGGTGTTGGTATGGTTGTAGAGCTTACTAGACAGCTTCAACAGAGGGTGGAAAAGGGGAGACAGGCCCCAATAAAGAGAGGTTGGGCCTTAGCCCACAATGTAGGTGGTACAGGGCATTATGTGTTTACATTAGCGCTATCGGTGGATAAGCCATGAGCAGTGATAAGACTATTATAAAGAAGCTCCCAGAGCACATTGACAGACTTTCCGAGGAAGCCCTATCGCTAATAGATAACATTGTTAGGGAGACCGGTCTCCCAATATATCAAGATCCAAAGACAGGGGCCCCTATGTGGCTAGATGTAAGGGAACTGAGACTAAGATATGTAATACCTATTAAAAGTATTGAGGAGTTTTTCAAAGGCTTAAGGAACGGAGTACTTAGAACAACCAGATGCAAAGAGTGCGGGACAATATACTTCCCACCCCAGCCTGACTGCCCCAAATGTAGAGTGAGGAACATGGAGTGGATCAATATAGATGGTGAAGGAGAGCTAATAACATGGACAGTAATAAATGCTAAGCCTCTTAGCTTCTCACATCTAGAGGAGTATATCGTTGGTATAGTAAGGATGCCTCAAGGCTTCAACATATTAGCATGGATAAATATAGATAGCCATGAGAAGCTCGCCCCAGGAATGAAGATGAGATTAAAGATCGGCAAGCGAGATCCTGAGGGCTATATAACATACTGGTTCGAACCAACATAGTTTAGTATATAACATTAAGATCTTCTATACGTTTCAAAAGAAAATGTCTCATTATCTATTCCCCCTTCTTCAAAGGTTGTCTCAGAAATCAAGATTCTATTAAGCTCGTTTTTAATATCAAGTCCTTCGTATTTGGCTACCTGCTGGGATGATCAGGAATAGTCTTAGAAAGCTGTTTGAAGGCGAAGCCATTTAGAAAGTAGAATAGAAGAAAAGGGCGGCGTTATTAAACGTTGGTATGAAACATCTATCCACAGATAGAGCCCCTGTAATTTTGTGGGCGAAGTATTTAATTCTACACCAAGGGTTATCCCACTCACAGAAGCGAAACCATCGAAAAACAGCTAGAAAATGACATAAGAGGGAAAGCGCTATTTAGTTGCTATAATACCGTATATGTTTTGATGTTCATACTCATCTTCTCCTTCATAATCGGGATCCCACCAGGAGATTTTAGCATTGCCGTGTCTTATAAGGGGTTTATCTAGCTTTGATAGGAGGGCTACTCTAGAGGGCCTGCTATGGGATACAAGCTTATACCCGGTCTCTTTTGCTAGGTCTTCTGCAAATCTTAATACTTCTTCGTGTGTAGGCATATTATCCCTTGTAAGCCTTGTTACTGATGTGCCAACATGCATATATGCCTTTACCTCTATGAATGTTGGCATCCCTATTTCAACAAGCCTTGCAAATCCTTTGAGAGCTTTTTCATCCATATTCCACCCCTTAACAGCTGTTATTCTATATACTGTGGGACATGTGAAGCTTGGGAGCATCTCTATGGTTTCCATCGTTAGCCTCCATGCATTTGCCACAAGGGGGGCTGTGAAGAATTCGTACCCCTCTTCATCATAGGTCTCGAGGGATATGTAGAGCTGTGAGGGCTCTTCATCGAGGTTAGCAAGTATATCTGGTCTCACAGCCCTTGTTACTAGAAACGTTGTTATGCCCCTCCTATGATATTCCTTTATCAACTCACCTAGCCTTGGGTAGAGAGTATTCTCACCTGTTAAGCTTATTGCAACGTGCTTTGGATCCATAGCCTCTTTTATGACATCCTCGGGAACACCGAGAGCCTTATAGCCTGAGATCGTCCTTCTATGCTCTATTATAGACATCTCAACTATAAATCTAGGGTCGTCAATGCTTATGAGACCCTTCTCATCCCACTCATCAACAATATCAGTTGGCCTTAGCCTCCAGCAGTGGATACATGCATTCCAACACCATTGAGTGGATACAGAGGATTGGATACATCTATGACTCTCAATACCATAGAATTTACCCTTATAGCAGAATTTACCCTCATAAACGGCCTTGTGCGTCCATAAACACTTCTTAACAGCTGAATGGGAGCCTATTAAATGATACTTCTGCGCTCTAAGCTTATCATTTATCTCCTTATATGGATCCTTAACTACCTGAAGCCTTACCCTCATATCTCCTCACATTCCACCCTTACTAAAAATAAATGCGTTTCGCTACTTAAAACCCGCTATAGATCTAGACGCAGAAGCTTGTCCCCCTACTTTAGGAAAGATCTATTCTAGAAATAGTGATAGATCTAGAACTCTTTTGACAATCCTAATTTTATTTCTTTCTCCTCTATTAATTTCTTAATGAATTTCTATCTGT
>JAVVGG010000016.1:0-18197 GCA_032249275.1 Desulfurococcales archaeon | reverse complement strand
AGTATGCGTATGACAATTCTCTCTATTATCATGAGACCTTTAAGAGTATAGGCCTTGATATTGATTCCATTAACTCTCTAGAGGAATTCTCAAGAAAAGTTCCAATAACTACTAAAGCTATCCTTAGAAAAGAGCAAGAGAACTACCCACCATTTGGTAGAATAATGGTTAGTGGGGGAGAGGCTAGGCTGGTGCTGGCTAGTTCTGGCACCACTGGGAGACCCACCTATGTGCCTTTTTCTTACGAGGATCTTGAAATGATCTCAGAAGCTCATGCCAGAATAATGTGGAGCTTTGGGGTAAGGCCTGGTATGAGGATACTGATAGCAGCTATGTTCACGCTCTATGCTGGAGCTTGGGGGGTTTATTTGGGTGCTCAGAGGCTGGGTTTGAGCATAGTCCCTGCTGGTGCTGGCAGTCCTGGAGCTACGAAAAATGCTGCGATCGCGGCTAAAGATCTAAAGCCGGAGATCCTCTATGGAACTCCTTCATACATACTTCATTTTTTAGAAACATCTAGGAACCTTGGCATTGATCCTGCTAAGGATTATAGTTTTAGAATAGTTTTTGGATCCGGTGAACCGGGGCTTTCCTTACCAAGTGTTAAGAGGAAAATCAAATCCTCATTAGGGGATCATGTGAGGGTCATCGATACGGGTTCTATGGTTGAGGCCACGCCTTGGATGACAAATGCTGAGTGCAGATTTGAGGAGGGGATGCATCTGTGGCAGGACATTGTATATACAGAAGTAGTGGATAGCGAAACAGCTGAGTTAACATCCTATGGAGAGGAGGGGGTTCTAACTTATACACCCCTCGAGAGAAAGTTATACCCAATTATTAGATACTACTCAGGCGATCTAACAATGTGGACCGATGATCCAGGTAGTTGTGGGAGAACATATCCTAGATTGCCTAAAGGAATCTATGGTAGAGTAGATGATATGATTGTGGTTAAAGGGATCAAGCTCTTCCCCTCAATTATCCAGGAGGTCTTAGAAGCGCATCCCAGTTATAATGGAGAGTTCAGGGTGATCCTCGGAGAAGAAGCCGGGAAGGAGTACCTTAAACTCGTGGTGGAGGTAACTCAGGAGGCTTGGTCAAAAGCTTCTAGGGATAAGGACGAGTTTGAGAGACTTTCAAAGGAGCTGAGTAAATTTATAAGGGATAGAGTAGGGGTGTCAGCTCTTGTAGAGATAACGCCTCCTGGAACCCTAGAAAGGAGTACACATAAAGCTAGGAGGATCGTTGATGAGAGGAGCATATATAAGGAGCTTCTTAAGCTAAGGGGAGGTGTTTAAGATATGCCTCAGGGATCTAGGGAATCGAATCAACCGATCAACAAGATCCTCGAAGAAGCTTTAAAAGGGGATAGAATCTCCATATCGAAGATCATATCTTTCTTAGAACATGGAAATGGTGAAGAAGTAGGTAAAATACTCAAAGAGATAGATGGTAGCGCTAAGAATAGCCATATAGTAGGTTTTGTAGGACCTCCCGGGGCTGGTAAAAGCACTATTCTAGCCGGGCTCTCTGAGATCTTTGCAAGGAGATCTAGAGTTGCGGTGCTGATGGTAGATCCATCAAGCCCTTTGAGCGGTGGCGCTTTTCTTGGAAATAGAATTAGAATGATACAGATGATTAAGGGCAATCCTAATATATATATTAGGAGCTTCTCATCAGGATTCTCCCTAGGCGGCCTATCTCTCGGAGTTTACTTTGCTTCAAAGCTTCTCGCTGCCTGCGGATTTAACACTATACTTGTAGAAGGTGTGGGAGCTGGTCATCTTGATGTTAAACCCCTCCTCTATTCACATACAAGGGTTGTGGTTCTGACCCCAGCCTCAGGAGACATTATACAGATGATCAAGTCAGGCGTCATGGAGCTTGGAGATATATATGTTGTTAACAAGGGCGATATTGCGAATCCTCAGTATGTGAAGGCATATATAGAAGAGATCGTGAAACTGAGAAGATCCGAAAAAAGCTGGCATTTTCCTGTAATAGTAACAGAGGCGATCAACGGAAAAGGTCTTGAAGACCTAGCTCATGAAATCGAGAGACATAGAACATACTTAGAGTCTTCCCATGAGCTGGATAATAGGAATAGAGTAATGAGAGTAACGGAGCTTAAAGATGTTGTGAGCTCTTACATAAATAAGATCATGGACGATATAATAAACGAAGGAAGCACTGAATCCCTCATAACATTTATGAACTACAGATCTACAAGTATTGAGGCTATGCCTGGTATTTTGTACGAGATCCTTAAAAGGGTGAGATCATAATGTTCAATGAGGCTAGGAGTAACATGGTGGGAAGACCTGAAATAGCTTCATACGCTGAAGACCTGGCTAAGGAGCTCATGGAAAATGGTGTAAGTGGAGCCTTATCTAAAAGGCTTAAAGCTGAGGAATCAAGAAGGGTAAACCTCTATAATGAGGAAGCCCTTAAAGAGATTGGCGAAAAAATTTCCTCGTGGCTCGAAAGAAGACTATCAGAAGAGGATAGAAGATCCTTTAAGAAGGCTCCGTATCTCTTGCTTGGAAGTAAGGAGAGAATTCCGAGACCCCTGATCTCCACCCCTCTGGATCTAAAAGACATAGATTATGTCAGAGACATAGGCTTCCCAGGAGAACCCCCATTTGTGAGGGGTATACATCCAAATATGTACAGAGGCAAGAAGTTCACAATAAGACCTATAGTGGGCTTCGGAACGCCTGAGGATACTAACAAGAGAATACATTTCCTCCTCAGGCACGGGGCCACAGGGATTAATATAGTTTTTGACTTACCAACTATCCAGGAGTATGATAGCGATCATCCATATGCTAAGGGTCAGGTAGGTCTGTGTGGTGTTGCTATAGATACTGTTGAGGATATGAAAGCGCTCTTTAAAAACGTTCCACTCAACGAGATCAGTATATCGCTAACCACTCACTACCCGTCTAACACAATGATCCTGGGATCGATGTTCCTCGTTGCAGCAGAAGAGATGGGCTATAAATGGGAGGATCTCAGAGGCACCGTTCAGAACGATCCCATAATGGAGGCCGTTGTAAGAACCTCTCCCGAGTCTTTACCGCCTAGAGCTATATTTAAGATTCACGTGGATAATATAGAATTTCTGCGGAGTAAAGTACCAAAGTGGAACTATGTAACCTATAACGGATATAACCTTCGCGAGGCAGGGGTAGACGAGATCGTGGAGATAGCTGTTGCCTTCTCAACAGCTCTTGAGGCTTCTCTGGAGATGATGAGAAGGGGTCATAGACCTGATGACTTTCTAGATAGAATGGCATTCTTCTGGGGCATAGGGAACGACTTCTTTCTGGAGATTGCTAGGATGAGGGCGGCCAGAAGGCTCTGGTATAGAATAACTAGATATATACTTGGAGCCTCTAAAGAAAGGTCTTGGTGGTGCAGGTTTCACGTCCAGACATCCGGGATCTCCCTCACCCGAGAGGAGCCTCTGAACAATATTGCGAGGGCGACTCTCCACACTCTAGCAGGAGTTCTCGGAGGAGCTCAATCGATCCATGCAAGTGCCTATGACGAGGCCTACTCGATCCCAACCGAGGCAGCCCACCTAGTGAGCCTCAGGATTCAGCAGATCATTCAGGAAGAGACCGGGATAACCGATGTAGTGGATCCGCTCGCTGGGTCTTTCTATGTCGAATGGCTAACCAACGAGGTTGAAAAAGAGGTCGTAGGTGAGATGGATTCCATTTGGAAGATAGGGGGGATCATAAACGCCATAGAGGAGGGATGGCTTCATAGAAAGATAGCAGAGTTCGCTTATCGTGAACAGGTAATGTTAGAGCAGGGAGTGATCAAGGTTGTGGGGGTAAATGTCTATAAAGCCGATAAAACCCTGACCCCCCCTATAGATGTGTTCAGATACCCAGAGGATGCTGAGGAAAGGCAGAGGAGAAAACTCGAGACTATAAGGAGTCTGAGAAGTAAAGAGAGGGTCGAGAATTCTCTTGCAAGGATTGTGGAAGCAGCAGCTAAGGGTGAGAATCTTTTCCCCTATGTTATCGATGCCGTTAGGGAGAGAGCTACTGAAGGTGAGATCTTCAACATATTTAAGAAGATCTACGGTATTTGGAGACCTCGAATAAGCATATAGGGGATGCTAATGACCTCAAGCAAAAATGTTAGAAGAGTGAAGGTTCTCATAGCCAAGCTAGGTCTCGACACACACTGGAGAGGAGCCATAGTTGTTGCCTATATGCTGAGAAACGCCGGCATGGACGTTATATATCTAGGTAACGCAATGCCTGATGATATAATAGAGGCTGCTATAGACGAGGATCCAGATGTTATAGGAGTAAGCTCACTTGGAGGAGCCCACATATCCCTCGGAAAGGAGGTGATAGAGCTAGCTAAGAGGATGGGAATTTATGAGAGCAAGGTTTTTGTAATAGGCGGGGTCATACCACCAGAGGACGAGAAAAAGCTGATAGAACTTGGATATGATGCAGTCTTTGGTCCTGGAGCCACAGAAAAAGAGATACTGACAGTGATAAACCAAAAGCTTAGAGAGAAGGGGATCTTATGAAGTCAGGTATCGCAGGAAGACCTCTCTATTTTGAAGACTATGAGATAGGAATGACCTTTGAGACGCCCGGCAGGACGATCACAGATGCCGACATCGTAAACTTTGCAGGAATAAGCGGTGATTTCTACGGGATACATGTAGACGATGTGTTTGCAAAAAACAACTCAATTTTTGGGGGAAGAGTAGCCCACGGACTCCTCGTGATTTCAGTGATAACGGGTCTATGGTTCAGACTAGGAATATTCGAAGGAACCCTTCTAGCCTTCTACGGGATCGACAGGCTTAGGTGGACAAAACCTGTGAGACCGGGTGATACAATACGAGCTAAACTTACGGTAGTTTCTAAAGAAGAGAAAAGATTAGGAGGACTTATAACATTTAAAAACGAAGTATATAACCAGAAAGGGGAGCTGGTAGCAGTTTTTGATGCAAAACTTCTCATATCACGCAAAATAAAAAATAATGCTTTATCTAGAAAAGATTAAAGGTGATCTCTCCCTAGAGTTAAAATTACATAAAGCTTAACATATTTTATATTAAACCTTACAGAATCCTTAGCCTTCCCAGAAGACAAGGTTTCCTAAGTGTGCTAATTCTTGCTGATAGTAGAGAACGATATAACGCTTGCGGGAGGTAATAGCTAAGTCTTTTGGAAATCTTAAAGATTTTATATACGGCTATATATGCATATATACAGATATATGTATAGCAATAAAATGGGATCACAGCAATCATAGTTAATATTTATTACTTACTACTTAATTTAATCTTTGGGGATATACTTTGAGCAAAATCTTGAGATCTAAGATCATCTTAATAATTGCAATAATATTTATAATTATTATAGCCGCTGCAGCCCTCTATGTTCTGCTGATCTCTCCTGGAGGCAGGCCTTCTGAACCAGGGATCAGGGAGATAGAAGTCAAAATATATAGAAACTATACAATGGAGCCTTCGCTAATAAGGGTTTATCAAGGAGAATCAGTAAAGCTCCTAATTTCTTCTCAGGTTGTAGGAAGGTTCCATATACATGAGCCTTATGATATCGAAGTTGAAGTAGGGCCGGGAAAAATAGCATCTGCGAGTTTTGATGCAAAATATTCTGGGAGGATCAAAGTTGAACTTCACTATGATCACCAAGGAATCGAACTAGGGGCTATTGAGATATTGCCTAGGTGAAACATTGGCTTCTGAGGCTAGGATCTCAACCCTCGTATTAGCTGGGTTGGTTTTAGCATTGATCTTACCGATGATATTAGCACCTAAGGTTAGAGCACATGCCTTTGGAGCCCCTATAGAGGTACTCCCAGCACCTCCTGAACTCTACTGGCTTGGAGGAGCTCTTGTAGTCCTACTCACATTTCTTCTCCTGGCATTTTTCCTTAGAGAAGGTGTTGGTATATATCCCAGGCTGAGGCTTTTCAGGTTCAATATGTCTGGAAAGCTCGGTATAGTAGTTAGCCTCCTCATTTATACTCTGAAAGCTGTTTTCCTGCTTTTTCTAGTGTTATTAATAGTAGCAGGTATTCTGGGTTCTCCTCGATCAGCTGATAACATTGCTCCTCTTATAGTATGGGTAGCAGGCTTTGTCGGCCTTACTATACTTCATGCCATCATTGGTAACCTATGGAGCTTGGTAAATCCGTGGGTAACTCTCTACGAGCTCATATTTCCAAGATCTCGTGGGAAAGCGTTATTAGAGTATCCTAAGCGGCTGGGTATCTGGCCAGCATTCATTCTCCTTCTGATCTTTGCATGGATAGAGCTTGCTTATCCCGGCTCAGCTTCACCTCGAGACCTAGGTCTATTAGCACTTATCTATACCATTATTAACCTTGTTGGTATGCGCCTCTTCGGCCCCTCAGCATGGATAGGCAATTGCGAGTTTCTAAGCATATATTTCAGATATGTTTCTTCAATATCGCCTTTTGAGGTTAGCATGGCTTCTAATGACAAGCCTATGCACAGCACAGGGAGAGAGGAGGTAATAATTTCTTGGAAGAGTTGGAAGAATCTGGATATAGAGATCTATCTAAGGCCCCCTGCCCTAGGCACTCTAGGCTTTGGAGGACTTGGTGTCTCATCAACAGCCTTCATCCTCCTCATGCTCTCTAGCGTTAGCTTCGATGGTTTTTCAAGAACCCTTCTATGGTATAACATGTTAGGCTTAAGGCCCTTTCCAACACCTAGTAGGGATGAGATGATCCCCTATACCACGGCCGGCCTTTTAATAGGCTTCATAGCCTTTGCTTCAATATATACACTTACAATGATTCTAACATGGTTTATAGCCATCCGCAGGGGCTTGGGTTCCTATAAGCTGATAGATCTTGTAGAAGGCTTTGCAGCAACTCTAATTCCTATCGCCTTTGTATACTATATAGCCCACTACATGGTTTTCCTCCAGATCAACATTCAGTATTTCATTAAGCATCTTTCTGACCCTATGGGCTTTGGCTGGAATATTTTCGGGACTAAGAACTATTCTCCTAACCTATACATAGACCACTTTACCGTGTGGCATACTCAAGTTGCCCTAATAGTGGGGGGTCACATATTAGCGGTCTACGCATCCCACATCAAAGCCCTTAAAATGTTTAAGCCCTCAAAGAGCTCCGAGCTCATTCTCGCCTTATCACCCCTCACAATTCTAATGATATTCTATACAGTCTTTGGCCTCTGGCTCATATCGGCACCAGGAGCAGGATAGCTGGTGAGCTGGTGAACCCTACAATGAGCAGGATCCGGGCAAAGCTGAATAAAAGCGTCAACATCGTTATCCACGACACTAGAAGTCCCAAGGTATTCCTACTTCTCACATTTTTAATAATGTCTCTATTTATTCCTATACTTAAAGCTCATATAATGATCTCTCCAAGCTCTACAAGAGCAGGCTCGGAGGAAGTATATACTGTGACTGTTTATGGTGAGAGACCTCCTCCAACAATAAAGATCGAGCTCTTTATACCATCAGATTTTAGAATAATCGAGGTCGAAAATATTTCCGGGTGGAGATATGAGATCTCTAGCAATAAGAGCCATTTAATCATAATATGGCAAGGAATCGTACATTATGGGTGGTCGATAAACCTGAGGTTCAGAGCGCTTAACCCCAACATATCAGGGATATATAAGTTCATAGGGTATCAAATATATTTAGATGGAAATGTGACAATATGGGATTGGGAGGGCTTATGGGTCGAGATCAAGGGTGGCGACTCACAACACCCAATTGATCAGGCAACGCAGCAAAGTCTCTGGATCCTCGTACTATTTACAATCCCGGCAGCTCTATTCATACCGATCTTGATAGTACTAATCAGAAGAACTAGATCTAGATTTTAAGCAGAGATGAGCCTCTACTTGAATATTAACCATGTACAAATAGTATAAATAGGCTAGAGAAATCTGTAGGGGGAGCTATATATGTCATGTATTGTAGTCACAGGTGGGGCCGGCTTCATTGGGAGGAGCTTGATACCTTATCTAGCATTAAAGGGCTATGAAATCTCCTCCCTTGATATATATACAGCACCCCTAGAGGATCTCGCTAAAAAATACGGAGAGAGGATAAAGCTGGTGCAGGGGGATTCATCGGAAATCACCGACCTGCTTAGCGCTGTAGAGATCTGCTCTTCGAAACCTATTGGGATAATCCATATGGCTGCTATCCTATCCGCTGAGGCTGAGAGAAACCCTTGGAAGGCATTTAAATTTGATGTTATGTCAACAGCTGCTGTGCTTGAAATTTCAAGGTTAATGAGAATCCCTAAAGTGATTTTCACAAGTTCGATAGCTGCCTATGGCGCCTCGTTCTCAGGGGCTGTGTCGGAGGATATGTGGCTACCTCCTAAAAGCTTCTATGGGGTCTCTAAGGTGTTTGGAGAGCTCTGGGGCTTGAGGTATTGTGAAAGGTTTGGTCTAATGTTCAGGGCTCTCAGGTTGCCAGCTGTCATAGGGCCTGGGAGGCGTGGAGGAGGGGTCTCGGCCTACGCTAGTATGATGATTGAGAATGCTGTGATGGGTAAGCCGTATATTGTATATGTGGATAAGGAAGTCAAGATCCCCCTGATCTATGTAGATGATGCTGTGAGAGCCATAACTATAGCTTTCGAAACTCCAGGAGCTTCAGGAATTTATAATATAAGCGGTATTAGCCCTTCACCAACTGCCTGGGAGATCTACGAGGCTCTTAGAAAAAGGCTTCATAGAGTAGAGATCGAATTTAAACCAGATCCTTTGATGACATTGATAGCAAGGTCATGGCCAGAGCAGCTAAACGATGAAAAAGCTAGGCGGGAGCTGGGATGGTCGCCTTCTTTTAACACAATAGATAAGGTTATTGATGCATTCATAGAGAGACTAGCCAGTGACAAGAATTTCTGAAGAGCTAAGCGTTCTAAAAGAGATGTGTTCTCTATGGATTAATCACTGCCCTGCCCTTTATTTCACCCTTTTCAAGCTTTTCAAGGGCCTCATTGATCTCTTCAAGTTTAAACCTATGAACAGCTATACTGGCTATATCAATGATTTTTCTCGATATGAGATCTAGGATCTCGGGGACATCTATCCTAGGCCTCGCTCCATAAGAACCTATCAGCTGAATACCTCTTCTCACAAGGTAATTTATCTGAAAGCTTGCTACAGCTTCCTTAGTAGAGAGGCCTATTATGACAGCTCTTCCCCCAGCCCTAACAGATCTTATGGCCTGGTCTATTGTTATGGGTAGCCCCACAGCTTCAAAAGACGCGTCAACCCCTCTGCCATCCGTGATCTCCAGGATCTTCTTAATAGGATCCTCATTTAGGGAGTTAATCGTGAAATCCGCTCCTAAACTTCTAGCGTGTTCAAGCTTTGAATTAACTATATCAACAGCGATAACCTTTGTCCTGAAGACCTTACTGGCTATCTGCACAATACTTGATCCAACACCGCCCACACCAAACACAGCAACAGTTTCTGAGGGCTTCAAGGATGCGTTCTTACAGGCCCCATATGCGGTTAATAAGGCACACCCAATCACAGCTGAAATCTCTAGAGGCATGCCATCCGGAAGCTTAAAAACAGCTGTCTCTGGGATTACTGAGAGTTCCGCGTGTGATGCCATTGAATACATATATATCTTATTACCCATTTTATCCCTAAGCCTGGTATCCCCATCATAATAGAGTCCTTGAAGCCTATTGTACCTATAGAAGTTCTCACATAGATCTTCTCTACCCACTCTACAGTAAAAGCATCTCCCACAGGGTATTATAAATGTGCCAACAACACGGTCTCCAGGCCTTAAATCTGTGACACCCTCTCCAACTTCCTCAACGATCCCAGCAACTTCGTGACCCAAGACAGCCGGTGTAGGGAATGGTATGTCTCCTCTGATAATATGGAGATCTGTGTGACAAACGCCCGCAGATCTAACTCTCACTAATACTTCACCTTGTCTAGGCCTGGGATCTTGGATCTCAGAAATTTCCAGAGGCTTTCCGGGGGATCTGAGGATCGCGGCCCTCAGGAATCCCAGCCTCGTCTACATATTAACAACTACTTCAGAGCCTTAGTTTCTTAACCGATGAGAGGCGATAGAGATCCCTTGAATACTTAATAATCATTAACAAACCTGCAACTACTCCAACTATGAAGCCTATATATCCTGTATAAGCAGCTGCAGTTGACGTTATAGTTACTGCAAAGCCTGCAAAGGATATTTGGACTAGGAGAGAGCCATAGCATGTTGAGCACCCTATTATAGTGGCGTAGGCAACACTTCCTCCCTGAATCAGCGGGGCTGCTAAAATCCCCATAACACCTGCCTTCCTAGCCTGCCCACTTAGCAGACCCATCCTCACCCCCCTGCCCTTTATAGATATTAGTTCTGAGTAGAGACATACTAGAGTAGCTGTTACTAATCCCAGGATTAGAGATATTACTAGGTTCTCATATGTATAGTAAAACTTAGGCGCGTAGGGGTCTGTGAATTCTATTGAGAATATTGGGTATCTCCAAAACGGTATAACCCTCTCAATGATCCTCGTGAACTCTGTGGGCTCTCCCACAGAGATCCTCAGATACCAAGCCTCGCCTAGTATGGGTTTGAAGCTTGAAACCCATGCCCCATAGAAGTAGGCCATAGCAATTATAGGGATAGCAGCTGAGAGGAGCAGTATGATCGAGAGGATCAGGATAAATCTCCTCCACCTCTTAGAAAGGGTCATTAAAGTCTCTCGCAAAACTATCCCAGTTAACTTTACAATAACATCCCCTACTTCCTTAATTTTCATCTATAATACCCCTTCATATATACTTAGATATCCCACCTAATATACTTAACTATATAGATCCATAGATAAAAATATATAAGCATAGTAAGGTATATATTTATGCGAAAGTGGGGTGGTATCTTGGAAAGAGTGTCTAGAAGGCAATTTCTCAAAGGCCTCATAGGAGGTCTAGTAGCTGGGGGGATTATAGGGGCTGGGATCACATATGTAGCGGCCCCAGAGGCCCTTAGAAGAGAGATAACAGGCCAGCCATCGCCACAGCCAGGGCCTTTTACACCTGTACTAAGCAGGCCTCTGAAGATGGGAATACAAACATTCTTCCGGGGTGGGGGGGCTGTTCTAGGGGAGCCGATCTATAGAGGGGCCGTACTTGCTGCAGAGGAAATAAATGAGGCAGGGGGTATCCTGGGGAGGAAGATTGAGTGGGTGGCGAGAGATGAAGGAACTGCTGAAGAGAGCGTTAGAGAATATAGAAAACTCGTTGAGGAGGATAAGATAGACTTCTACGTTGGAATTACCTCCTCAGGGAACACGCCCGCTATAGGGCCCGTGGCTGAAGAGCTGGGCATGATAACCCTCTTTGCCGATGGCTGTACTGACTTCCTCTTCGAGCAGGCAATCAAGAATCCAAAGTTCGTCTTCAGAATAACTAATATACAATCTGCTGATGGCATAGCTGCGGCCATAGGTGCTATTAAATATCTAGATCTTATGAAAAAAGATAAGATAAGGGTTGCCCATATACATCCAGACTATGCCTATGGCAGAAACGCTCACGCCCATATTAGCATTGTGCTAGAGAAGGTTCTGGGGAAAGATAGGGTTGAATTTGTATACGAAGGTTGGCCTGGTCTCTTCAGAGTTACGGACTTTTCACCCTATATAACCGAGATCATGGCTAATAAGCCTGATATAGTAGCTACTTCTCTGTGGGGAGGGGATTTCGTGAACTTCTATAAGCAAGCTCTCGGCTATGGCCTATTCTCTAGAACAAAGCTTGTAACTACTCTCAGCCATGGAGCTAAGCCACAGGCTACAGGCCCTGATTATCCGGACGGAAATGTAGCCGGTGTCCACGCTAACTATTACTTCCTATATCCACACCCTGAGACATATCCTATAAACAAGTCCTTTGTCGAGAGATATTATAAGAGATGGAACGAATACCCGAATTTCGAGGCTGAGGGAGCCTATGTATGCGTCTATCTATATAAAAACGCCGTTGAGCTGGCTAGCAAGCTGAGGGGAGGAGGATGGCCAGAGGTGGACGAGATCATCGCTGCTTTAGAGGGAATGACCATATATGGACCTGCAGGACCTCTACATATAAGAGCAAGACAGCCTAACAAGCATCAAGGATATAAGGATGCTATTATAGGGATAAGCAAGTCTGATCCCAACTATGGGTTCAGCATCCTTGTAGATCCACTAGTAATCCCTATATCGAGAATAACTGTTCCTGAGGGCTGGGATGGAACCCCAGATCCTAAAGCTGGCACGCTAGCTTACTCATGGATCAGGGCCACTTGGAAAGAGGGAGTGCTACCTATATAAAACCGCTAACACTAGAGATAGGGTGAATAAGTGTGGTTGTTTTTGAAGATATTCTTATAAGGATACTAAACATTTTTTATGGTGCCTCGATATTTTTTCTAATAGCTGTGGGTCTTAATCTTATATATGGTGTTATGAAGCTAGTTAATCTAGCACATACCGCTCTCTTTGCTTTCGGGGCCTATATAGTTGCAGGTACTCTAATGAAGATCCTTGCAGGGTTTGTTGAACTGCCTGTTGGCTTTTTAATAGTGATCCCACCCATAGCAGCTGGTTTAACAGTACTCGCGGTTTCTGGTGCTATATCTCCTCTCCTCACATATGCTGCCCGCAAGAGTGAGGATGTTCAGCTGATCCTCACATTCGGTCTTCTCCTGATCTTTGAGGATATGTTTAGAGGTTTATGGGGACCTGTACCTGTAGTATCTAACGAGGCTTATATGAGAAGTGGGATGTTTAGCCTAGGGGGTAGTCAGTACCCTCTTTATAATATTTACGTTATGATCTTCGTAGGAGGAATGGTAATAGCACTTTGGCTCTTCCTTCATAAGACTAGAGTTGGGATGCTCTTCAGAGCAACTTCGATGGATATTGAGATGACATCTGCCCTCGGTGCAGATGTTAGGAAGGTGATAATAGGCGCGATCCTGATCGCGGGCCTATTGGCGGGTCTTGGTGGAGGTCTCTACGTACCGGCAGCGTCAGCCACGCTCGGGATGTCCATAGAATACTTGGTCTATGCCTTTGTCATAATAGTTATTGGGGGGCTTGGGAGCTTTGTAGGATCCCTTATAGGATCTTTTATAGTTAGTGCTCTTAGAACACTTTCCCTAGCCTTCTTCCCGGAACTAGAGCTAGCCCTCCTATATGTGGTTGCCATAGCCATACTTCTCATAAAGCCTGAAGGTCTAGGAGGTGGTAAAGGTTGGTAATTGTAATTAAGAGGAATCCTCTCATAGAGGAAATCTCCTACCTATATATCATAATAGCGATCCTAGCCCTAGCATATCCGCTAGTCTTTAGCTTTTTAAGGGGCTGGGATACTATCTTAACATATGGCATTATATGGGCTATAGCTGCTCTCGGCTTTAATATCCTCTACGGCTATACTGGTCTCCTTAGCTTCGGCCATGCCCTATTTTTGGGATTAGGAGGCTACGCAGCCGGGTTTATGCTGAAATACCTTGGTGTGAGGGATCTCGAGCTCTACATTCTCGGAGGGGCTGTAGCTTCGCTTGTTATTGCTTTAGCCATAGGATCTGTGGTTGTTAGATATACTAGGATATTTTTCGCAATACTGATGCTAGCCATAGCCCAGGTATTTTGGAGTCTCTACTATAAATTCTACTGGATCACAGGAGGATCTGATGGGATAAAGATTCCAAGACCCAATATACTTGGCATACCCTCAGGCTCTCTCGACGCTATAACCTATCAATATATATTTTATTACTATTCGCTAGCATTGCTTTTTATTCTTGGATATATTATGTGGAGGATCGTAAACTCACCCCTTGGAATAGCTTTAAGAGCTGTTAAAGATAATGAGACAAGGGCCTCTTTCATAGGATTCTCAATAACAAAGCTCAGGCTCTACGCTTTCCTTCTTTCCGCTGTTTACGTGGGTATTGCTGGATCTCTGCTTGCTGTACATTCTAGGATCATAACGCCAGAGCAGGCTTTCTGGACTTCCTCAGGGAAGATTGTTTTTATGACGATATTAGGGGGGTCGGGCTATTTCTTAGGCCCTATTATAGGTGCTATAATTTATAACTTTATAGAAAGCATAGCCATGAAGTACGTCTATTGGCAACTTATAATGGGATCCATTATAATCGCCATTATAGCGGTCATGCCTAAAGGCCTTATATCGGTTATCGAGAAAATAATAGGTTATAGAGAGATTAAAATACAACCAAAGCAATATATGCAGAAGGGAGGTGATAGGTCATGAGCTCCGATTCCCCTGTACTTCTTGAACTTAGGGATCTGAGGAAGAGCTTCGGCAATGTAAGGGCTCTAGATGGTGTATCCTTCAGACTGAGGAAAGGAGAGAAAATAACTATTATAGGTCCTAACGGTGCTGGAAAGACTACTCTTGTAAATGCTATAAGTGGTTACTTAAGGCCCGACTCAGGTTCTATCATATTCAATGGCATCGATATTACTAGGAAGAGTCCTGTTGAAAGGGTTAAAATGGGTATTGTGAGGAGCTTTCAGTTGGTCAGTGTTTTCAATAATCTCACGGTCTTCGAGAACATACTTGCATCAATAATATCGAGGAAGGATCTTCTTAGAAAGCCCATTACACCCTTTATCAATATTGAAGATGCTATTAACGAGGCCGAGGAGATCCTTACCCTCTTCGGATTAGACTCTAAATCCCACCTATATCCATTAGATCTGTCCCAGGGAGATAGAAAGCTCCTTGATATAGCTGTTGCATTTGCTCTCAGACCCTTTTTGCTAATGCTTGACGAGCCGACTAGCGGTGTTGCTACAAAGGAGAAGCACTCTATAATGGCTAAGATCTACGAGATCCTAGATAAAACAGGCACAGCTGGTATAGTAATTGAACACGATATGGATGTGGTTTTTAAGCATAGCAAGAGAATAGTGGTTATGCATCAGGGGAAGGTTCTTGTTGATGGAGATCCCGAGGAGATCAGGAAGAATGATAGTGTGAAGCAAATACTTATGGGGGAGATCTATGCTTAGGGTCGAGGATCTTACTGTGAAGATCGCTGGGATAGAAATTCTCAGAGGAATTTCCCTCGAGATCGAGAGAGGAAAGATTGTAGGTCTTGTGGGTAGAAATGGTGCTGGGAAGACTTCTACCATGAAGGCTATCATGGGCATCTATACGCCCTTAAGAGGGAGGGTTCTTATCGATGGAAAAGATCTTACATACGCGAGACCCCATGTAAAGGCAAGATCAGGGATCGGATATGTTCCTGAGGACATGAGGGTCTATCCATGGCTTACTGTTAGAGAGAATATAGAGTTGGCTTTATACCTCTCAGGCAACTTAGATAAAGCGGCCGAGATAATGGATACAATATACACAGTCTTTCCTGAGATCAGGGGGCTTATGGAGAGGAAAGGGTATTACCTTAGTGGAGGTGAGAAAAGAATGGTGGCTATATCAAGAGCACTAGCTCTTTCCCCAAGGTATCTCTTACTAGATGAGGCTTTCGAGGGTCTGGCTCCGATAGTTGTTGATAGGTTTAGGAAAGCAGTAAGCACTATAAGAGATCTTGGAATTGGGGTTTTAATAGCTGAATCCAATTTTTCGCTAGCATCTAAGGTGGTTGAATATCTCTTTGTAATCGAAAGGGGGGAGATAATATTTAAGGGTCAACCTGCTGAGGCGCTTGAAAGGAGAGAGGTTATGGAGGTCATAAGGGGTGGATAATGCATCTGAAAAAGTTACGATCCAACATAATTGAGGAAATCTTTTTTCATAGGACAGGCTTACTTGCTACCTTTGTGATTGTCATCCTATCTGCAAATATATTTAATATAATTATATTTGCTGGACATGAATCAACACCGCCGGGATATTATGTTGATAAAGTGATTGTGAGAGTCATAGCAGATCCTTTTGAAGCCGCCTCTCAGATCTCTGAGAGAAAGCTCCATGTATATTTAACTCCTCTTAATTATTACCAATATCTAGAGCTATCCAAGAAATATCCGGATCTGGGCTTTATACGTGTGGAGCTAGGTCATATATATATTTTGGTAAACCCTGAGATCAAGGACTATCTCGCCATAAAGAGGATCCTCTTAGAAGTGATCAATTTAAGCATGGTGAATCAAGAGGTCTTCAACGGCTTAGGAAGGATCCTAAAGATCCCGATCCCTGAGGAAAACCCCTTAAGATCACTCTTCCTAGATCTTATTGTTACTATGACGAATAACATTGAAAATTCCACAAGGTCTTTTGGTTTTAAAAACCTATCATTAGTGATGGTTTCGCTTGATGATGAGATCCTAAAAAGTATAGCTAGGTCAATAGCTTTTCAGCTGAGAACCTCAGGGATAAATATCACCTATATCACACTTAATCAATTACAAGATCTATTAACTCATGGCTGGGATTTCATGATCTTTAAGGTCGGAACATGGGGATCTGGTGATCTGCTTGAGACCATGCTAAGGGTTTATAGTCAGGAGCCTGTTAGATCTTTTCTTGAAAAATCTGAAATTCTTAGAGAGACTTTCACATGCTTCAATGAGATCTATGAGCTCAGATATATAAACTTTATAGAGGATCTAAGGGCTTGTATATCTAAATATATAAGATCTCCTCTGATAGCCTTATTAACCGAACCCGGCTTCCAGATCTATGATAAAAGCGATCTAGAAAATATGGCATTCGATCATTCGAGGGGCTTGCTTAGCTACATATTCTTCAGAACAGTTATGATCAAGGGATACCCCTATTGGGGGGGTACTCTCGTGGTGGGAGTAGCTCATAGCAAGGATCTAGCTATTAACCCTTTAATCCTAAGTGGAGGTCTTAATGATGTTTTAAGGCTCCTTCTATATGATCAATCTGTATTTCTAGAGCCTTTGACAGGGCTTCCGGCATTTGATGCAGCACTACCCCTGGTCAATGGGGTAATGCCTCATAGTGAGCTCCTAAGACAATACGGAATGTGTTTCCCAGGAGATCTTTGGAACCCTCCTAGAGGATCTAGTGAGATCTTGGCTCTAGTTAAATTAAATCCTTATCATGATGGTTCAATGCTAAATTCTATTGATATATATTCATGGATAAACATGTCTAAACACATGATGCGCGGCATATTTTCACCTATCCAAGATCTTCTTAAAGCTTTGAACATCAATGAAATTAAGATACTTAGGGAGAATGTTGAGGGCAGAATCTTGGCTGGTGATCAGGTGATCAGGGAATACAAGTCTCTCACAGTATCATTCGGAAAAGCCCTAGATCCTTGGGACTGCTATAAAGCATCAAAAACTATATTTGTGCCTATAGCTCCCTGGGAGCTTACAGCACCTCTAGAGGTTCTTCTAAAAGAGTCGGGAGGAAAACCCATAGATCTTGTGAAAGAGGCAACTAAGATCTATGAAAAAGCCGTGACCCTAGCAGGAAACAACAAAGATCTTAGTGAGAGGACGATAAAGCTCGGTATGTGGATAAAAAATACCTCCACAGCGTTAATAGGTAATGGACCATACTATATAAATAAGATCCTCTCAAACGATGCTGGGCAGATAGAGACTATAGAACTTACAGCTGTCAGACATGAAAATATGTATTGGGGATCTATGGGTATCATAGAGACTTTTAACTCCCTTTTTAGCTGGAGGCTTGTAAATGCTGAGATAACAAGATCCCCTGAAAGTGGTGGAACAGTCAAGATCTGTTTCAAGGTTGAAGGTGAAGATCAACTTTCAACAATACTCCTAGACAGTAAGGTATTGCCTGTCGACCTGGCCCTCTATCGCTATACTGTTAGTGAAAAAACAAGGCTGAACAAGGAAGGCGGTAGAACTGTGGAAAACTATGCAGAGATATACATTGTAAGACCTTGGCAAAATAACTGGTGTAGCAGAGTACAGATCCAGCCAGATTCTAGCGAGATCCTCGTTGCAGCTATCAACAAAAATGTACAGAGCCTCCGCATAACGATAATCCCTATAGTAAGAGACATGCCAGAGTCCTCAGAAGCTAGTGCTCCAACTCAAGAAAGTATTCAGACTAGTTTCACGGACATCCTAAGGATAGGGGCTCTAGCGATCTCCATATCTCTGATCATAGCGATCTC
>JAVVGG010000015.1:0-18393 GCA_032249275.1 Desulfurococcales archaeon | reverse complement strand
CCCCACCTGGTCATCGAGGGGCTCTAAGCCCCTAGAATTTGGCCCTCTAGCCCTCAAAGAAACAACCTCATCACAGGGAAATACCCATGCTCTGGAGCTTAAAAGTCTAAGACCCCGCCCTAAAAGGCGAGGTTTGCTGTAAACCTCGATATCATAACGATATTATTTTGTTTATCTATCTTTAACCTACTATGAGAGTTGCTCCTTAGCTAATCTCCTCCATGCTCTAAAGGGCGGGGCTTTCAGTTGAAGCTGGCTATGATCATGGCGAGGTAAGTAAGTTAGCGCTAGCTTCTATAAATATGAAAGGCTATATGTCGCTATATAATAGGCCTAGATCAATTTAACATTTAAAATGTGATAGCCTGTGTTAAATCCTCACTATTTTAATAATCTAGTATCTCATTAATTATGTGAGAGACCTATGGCAAACGAGCAATGGGTTCTTCCAGGAACTATGTTGGGTGTTATCGAAGAGTATTTTCCAGGGAGTAACGTTTATGAACTTAATGGAAGGCTATACTCAAGCGTTATTGGCTCTCCAAAGCTTGATATGATTAGAAGGGTTGTGTGGGTAGAGCCTAGAAATAAGATTCAGATGCCAATGCCTGGCTCGATGGTATATGCCTATGTGATTAGTGTTAGGGATGAATCCTCTCTTCTAAGAATCATCGCCTCAGATCTTAGGAAACCATATAAGCAGGGGTATGCAGGTATCCTACATATATCCCAAGCTAGGCAGGATCCTAGCGAGAGGAGTCTTCTAGATATAATAAGAGTTGGAGACTTGGTATATGCTAAGGTCTTGTCGAGGAACAACCCCTATATCTTATCACTGAGGGTCCCAAGAGCAGGGGTTGTCCTCACTATGTGTCCGAAGTGTGTAAGCTATATGAGAGTAAAAGGTGGGAAGCTCGTATGCCCGAGATGCGGGTTTGAGGATAACAGGAGGATCTCACCACTCTATATAACTATATAGGATGCCTGGAATGTCTAGGCTGGGCTTCTCTGTCTGGAAAGAGGATTCCAAGAGGATCTCAGAATTAGTTTCTAAACTCATAGAAGCCGGCTATGACCATGTTGAGGTGAGCATTGAAAATCCAATGGATCTAGAGGATCCCGGTTTATCTCTTGTAATAAATGCTATTAAGAGTACAGGTCTTAGCATAGGTTTCCATGCCCCATGGAAGGAGCTATATATAGCATCTCCTGTGGAGGAGATAAGATCTGCTTCTGTTGATGTCTTAGCTAAGGTTCTAAGGGGTATCCTTAGATTTGAGCCTGAGTATTTTGTCTTACATGGCTCTAGCGAACAGAATATCTGCTCTAAAAACGAAGATCTATGTTTAGCTCAATTAGGGAAATCCATGGAATCCCTTTTAAAAATATATGGGAACATATATATAGAGACGATTCAAGGCATATGCTGCGGAAAGATCTCACAGATTTTAAAGCTTGTAGAAATACATAGAGAGCTTAAAGTGTGTCTAGACCTGGCACACATAACTGTAGAGAACATAGTTAAAGGGAAAAATAGGTGGCCATCTAGGATATCTGATGCTCTAAACGAGATTCCGGAATCTATTAGCAAGAGATCGCCTTTGATCCACTTACACGGTTTAAAGGGTAGCGATAAAAGGGTGAGGACACACTATGACTTCTCCTACACACCTCTAGGAGCTGAGGATATCGCCAGGGCTGCAAGAACGTGGAGTGCTAAATACATTGTTTTCGAGGTATTCTATAGATCGACAGGTGACCCTGCAGAACCATCAGATCTATATGAAGAGATTAGAAAAATACGTGAGTGGCTGTCACTACTAGGAGGCTCAACTTAAAAATCTCCAAAGAGATTGTAGATGGGAAGAGGTTGGGCGTTCTAGACGCGTTAGCATCTATAGGTGAGTACATACCTGGCGTGCCAAAACCTGCTGTAAAGCCTAGCTTAGGAACAAGATTTCTATATACTTTCCTAGCTGTGGCTATATATGTGCTTATGGCATCTACCCCTCTCTATGGGATCCAACATACTGCTGGTGCTGCCGCAGCCCTCCCAACTATTGTTCAGGTTGTCTTCGCATCTTCCCAGGGCACACTTGCCCAACTTGGTATAGGGCCTATAGTTACTGCTGGCCTTATAATGCAGATCCTTGTTGGATCTAAGCTTATAGATCTAGATCTTTCGAAGCCTGAGGGAAGGAGAAAATTCACACTAGCACAGAAATCCCTCTCGCTAATAATAGCCGGTGTAGAGGCTGGTGGCTTCGTGATAGTGGGATCCAACTTCTGGGAACTTACAGGACCTAACCCTGTGTTTGACGTTGCCGCAAGCCCCTTAATAAGGTTCTTCGTATGGCTACAACTTGTGGGGGCAACTCTCCTAGTAATCCTATTAGATGAGATGTTGCAAAAGGGTTGGGGGATAGGGAGTGGGATATCCCTCTTTATACTAACTGGAACGGCTGGCGTAATAGTTAATGATCTCTTCTCACCTTTCCCTATATCTACAGGCTCCCAAGAGCCTCTTGGCTTCATACCGTATTTAACATATAGCTTGATAAGTGGGGGTCTAACGATTGAGGGTCTATTTGTAAGGTACAACCAAACGTTGGGATATCTACCCGCCCTTATGGGGCTCCTATCTTTTATAGTAATAGCGGTTGTTCTGATCTATCTGCAGAGGATGAAGGTATATATCCCAGTAACCACCCAGAGGCTGAGAGGGCTCAAGACAAGGGTTCCCCTACAATTCCTCTATGTAACCAATATGCCTGTACTTCTGGTCTCGATATTATTCGCAGATCTTTTGATCTTTAGGGCAATATTGGGTGGAACAGGCGCCAGCAGCATACTAGACCAGGCGCTTCACTATCTAACACCTCCCCGAGGATATCTAGAGCTTATAGCTGATCCAACCAGGGTGGCGGTTTACACTGTGATCTTCACATTATTATCACTAGCATTTGCCTTCATGTGGGTTGAGGTTGCAGGGCTTAACCCCTCTGGGCAGGCTGAGAAGATAATAAAGTCAGGGCTAGAGATCCCAGGGCTTAGGAGGAATCCTAAGGTGTTGGAGATCCTCCTCGGGAAATATATCTATCCGTTAACCCTGCTAAGCACTCTAATAGTAGTTGCTTTAGTCATAATCGCAGATCTAACATTAGCATATGGATCAGGTGTTGGGATACTACTCTCAGTAGGTATAGTTGAGCAGTACTACCTGCTAATAATGAGAGAGAGGGCTGTTGAGGCATACCCAGCGCTCAAGAAGATACTCGGAGAGTAGTTAATGAATTTTTTACCCTCCGCACATATGATCATATGGATGGGTTTTGGAGAAAATAACGTATGATCAGCTCTATAATGTGATTAGAAGGGGGCATAATAGGAAGGATAGAAAGAGCTCTGCTATTGAGGAGTATCTCGAGACGATCCACGAACTCGAAAAGATAATGGGATGGGTTAGAATAAAGGATTTATCAAAAATGTTAAATGTTAGACCAAGCAGCGTTACTAAAGCGATAAAAAAACTTCATTCTGAAGGCTTAGTCATATACGAAAGGTATAGAGGAGTTAGACTAAGCGAACTAGGTGTCGAAACTGTGCACAAACTTGGAAGGAAACACAAGATCTTAGCGGAGCTCTTAAAAGAGGCGGGTCTCGAGGAGATCGAGGCTCAGGTAGAGGCTGAAAGACTAGAGCACATCATACCAGATAACCTCATAGAGTATCTTGAAAAGCTTCTCAAGAAATATAGGGAAATAATGAACGTATGTAGGGAAAACCGTATATAAGGTTAAAGCCGATCACAAGACGTAGTTGCCTGTGCTCAGAAAATCCAAGGTAGCCAAGATAATAGGCGCATGCAACCACGTCTAACCGAAGCGATTTTATATATATAACTCGATTAATCCTTTAGATATTTTGGAGGTTAATATATGTCGAGGATCTTGCCTGAGGTTAGAAAGAGTTATGGAACAATACCCAACTATATCTATGGAGAGTTTAGATCTTCGATGTCTGCCAGACTTCTCAAGATCTATAATCCGGCTCTTGATGAAGCGATAGGGGAGGTTCCCATATCAACTAGAGATGAGGTCTCTGAAGCTGTTGACGCCGCCTATGAGGCTTTCAATAAATGGAGGGAAGTGCCTATAACTAAGAGGATTCAATACCTATATAAGATCAAAGATATACTCGAGAGACATTTAGAGGATATCGCCAGGATCATAACTCAGAATCATGGAAAAACTATACATGAGGCTAGAGGAGATATGAGGAGAACTATAGACAATGTTGAAGCCGCGATATCTGCAGCATATACATTGGCTAAAGGCGAGTATATGCAGAACATAGCTGAGGGTATAGATGAATATATGATTAGAGAGCCTCTTGGCGTGTTTGTCATTGTAACACCATTTAACTTTCCCACAATGATACCGTTTTGGTTTATACCATATGCAATAGTTACGGGAAATACTGTTGTAGTTAAACCAAGCGAGATAACCCCAGCACCATTTCATTACATAGTAGAGCTTATACATAGGGAGGCGGGTCTCCCAAAGGGTGTGTTAAATGTTGTACATGGTGATGGAAGTGTTGTGGAGGAGCTTATTAAGAACAAAAAGGTAGTGGGTGTCGCGTCTGTTGGAAGTAGCCAGACAGCTGAGAGGATCTATAGGCTTGCAGGGGAATATGGGAAGAGAAGCCTCAGTGGAGGGGGAGCGAAGAACTTTGTTGTTATGATGCCAGACGCGGATCTTGACAAATATATTCAATCAATAATAAGCTCGTTTTTCGGAAATGCGGGGCAAAGATGTCTAGCGGGATCAAACCTCGTTCTAGTAGGTGAGATATATAACAGAGGTCTAAAAGCATTTGTAGAGAACGCAGCTAAGTTGAAACTGGGATACGGACTAGATGAGAGCGTTGATATGGGGCCTCTCGTCACTAGCAAGGCCAGGGAGAGGGTTGTGAGCTATATTGAGAAGGGTATTGAGGAAGGCGCTAAACTAATCCTAGATGGTAGAGGTGTTAAGGTTCCGGAGTATCCAAGGGGCTATTTCCTAGGGCCAACCATATTCGAGGGGGTTACACCCGACATGGTTATAGCTAGGGAGGAGATCTTCGGCCCAGTGGCTAGCATAATAAAGGCCAACAGCCTTGATGAAGCTATAGAGATGATTAATAAGAGCGAATATGGTAATGCGGCAGCAATCTTCACTAGAAGTACCGAAGCTGTTAGAAAGTTCATATCATCTGTAGAGGCCGGTAATATAGGGGTTAACATAGGGATCCCGGCTCCTATAGCGTTCTTTCCATTTGCAGGTAGAAAGAGATCCTTCTACGGCGTATTACACCCACAGATCGATACTATAGATTTCTTCACAGATAAAAAAGTAGTTATAACAAGACCGTAGAGCTTCTTCTTTTTAGCTTCCAAACGATATGAAAAGAAGGCGTTGGAGCTTCTAAAGAGCACCGGAATCGTTATTGCCCTTGATACCAGCGATATAGATCTTATCAGAAAGGTTGTGGAGACAGCCTCGCCAATCAAAGGCATAACAGGCTTTAAAATAGGGCTTGAGGCGGCAATCTCCCAAGGATTAAAAACCATCGTTAAAATTATAAAGAGAATCTCTGATAAACCTGTGATATATGATCATCAGAAGGCGATGAACGACGTTCCTCACATAGGAAGGGGATTTGCTAAGGTTCTGAGGGAGGCTGGTGTAGATGCTGCTATAGGCTTCCCCCATGCAGGGCCTAGAACCATGGCCACATGGGTCGAAGCTCTAAGAGGCGAGGGAGTGATACCAATTATAGGTGGTGAGATGACCCACGAGGGATATCTAAGGTCTGAGGGAGGCTATATATGTGATGACACACCGGGGAGGATCTATTCAGAGGCTTTAGAGCTCGGAGTTAAGCATTTCGTGCTTCCGGGTAATAAGGTTGATAAGGCTCTTAGATATGCTGAGATCATAGCTAGGAGGGTTAAAGACCCTGTTTTCCTACTCCCCGGGGCTAGGATGTATATTGATTGGGATAGAATATCGAGTGAGATGATCCCTATATATAGAAATGTGCATCTAATAGTTGGGAGAACTATACTAAGGAGGGATCTATCTGTAGATATGCTAGAGACTATAGTTAGAAGGTTGAAAGGTCATGGAGATGAATAGGAATATTAACTTTATTAGAAAACTCTCCATAGAGCTATATAGATCTGGGGCGATATCATTTGGCATCTATAGGCTTAGATCTGGGCGTGTGAGCCCCTACTACATAGATTTAAGAGTTTTAGTGTCTAATCCTGAGCTCTTAAGGATCTCAGCTAGGCTTATGCTTGACATGATCAACAATATAACTCCGAAGCCTACAAAACTCTGCGGCATACCAATGACAGGTGTTGTGCTTGTATCAGCTATTTCTGTGTTAGGAGGCTTGCCTGGAATATATATTAGAAAGGAACCCTCGATCTATAGGGATATAATTAAAAAGGCTGAAGCCTCAGGCCTTGAATGTCTAGAACATCTCAAAGGCATGTTGGGAGGACTCAGGGGAAAAGCCCATGGAGTTTCAAGACTTGTTGACGGCGTTATAGAAGATAACGATAGAGTCTTAATAGTAGACGATGTAGTTACAACAGGAGAGACAAAGCTGGAGGCAGTAGAAATCATAAAAGAAGAATCTAGGAGGAAAGGCATATCGATAGATATTTTAGGTGTAGCCGTGCTGATAGATAGGGAAGAAGGGGGTTTTGAGGAGCTAAGCAAAAGGGGTTTAAAGCTATATAGAGTCATAGGTATCAGAGAAATTATAGATATATTATTAGCTGAGGGTCTAATAGGGAGAGACACCGCGGAAAAGATCTATAGATATGTAGAGGGGGTGTTGGGTGAGAGGCAAGCCTGAGCCTGCAAGGGTTAAGAGAATCTATAGTGAGGGCATATATAGATCTATAGAGATCCAGAGCGAGAGCCTGGCCAAAGAGGCATATCCAGGAAGCTTTTTAATGCTATGGATACCCGGTGTCGACGAGATCCCGTTTGCAATAGCCTCCTCACACGGAGATAGTGTTGAGATCCTGGTGGGGCCCCCTAGGGGAGAGGCTACCAAGGCTCTGCATAACATATCTATTGGTGATCTCCTGGGCGTTAGAGGCCCTCTAGGAAGGCCTCTCCCAGATATCGGCTCAAAGGTTCTCCTAGTAGGCTCCTCACATGGAGTTTCATATCTCAGATTCTATTTCGAGAGATATAGGAAGAAAGTCAGAAAAGCCCTGCTCATAGATGATGGCAGGGGCATCCCATATGTAAGCGTTTTTCGCAGAGACGGAGTAGATCTAGATCTTCTATACGATGTGGAAGGGCTTTTAACAACATTTTCCAGATCTATCGAAGAGACAGATCTAGCAATAATATGTATTGAAGAGAGTATAGGGAGAAAGCTAGCGGAAATGCTGGTTGTTAAGGGTGTTAAGGGATATATATGTGTTGAGAGACCAATAAAATGTGCTTTAGGTATTTGCGGATCCTGTGATATAGGTATCTATAGATCATGTCTCGAAGGGATCTTTATTGAGGCATCAAATCTAGTGACTACAGAATATGGCTTCTGGACAAGGGATAGGAGCGGCTTAAGGATCCCAATACCAGGCTCCCAAGGATCTCCGCCAGAGCTACCCCAGAGGATTGTTGAACCAGATCCCATGTTATCTATAGAGATCTCGGGGCTTTTAATGCCTAACCCCCTAATGAATGCATCAGGATGCGGTATTTCAGGTAGAATATTATATAGATATGCTATCGAGGGTGCAGGAGCCGTTGTAACTAAATCCCTGGGGCTGGAGCCTAGAAGAGGGTTTAGAGGCCCAGTAATGGTTGAGGATCCCCCATCTATATATATAAACTCGCTTGGCCTTCCAAACCCAGGTGTAGACGGATATGTGGCTGAAATAGCAGATGCTAAGAAGGCTGGTGTTCCTGTGATAGCAAGCATATTTGGAAAAGCTCCTGAAGAATATGCTGAGGCCGCTAAGAAGATCTCCGCAGCAGGTGTGGATGCGATCGAACTAAACATATCATGTCCTCACACAGAATTCGAAATGGTAGAGGATATACCAGAGCTTGTGAGGGATGTGGCGAGGAGTGTTAAAAGAGCTGTGAAGATCCCTGTATTTGTGAAGATCTCTGCGAATTCGGATTATATAGATGTGGCTAGAAAGGCTGTAGAGGGAGGTGCGGATGGGATCACAGCGATCAATACTCTTAGGGGCTATATATATGATCCCATATTTAGAAGACCTCTCCTAAACAGCCCCAAAGGATACGGAGGGGTCTCAGGGCCGTCTTTAAAGCCAATACTTAGGAGGGTTCTAGCGGATATAAGAGAAGAGGTTAATGTTCCAATAATAGCAGTTGGGGGTATAGATTCTGTAAGGGATATTATAGAGCTATCCATGCTGGGTGCTAGGGGATTCCAAATATGTAGCGCAATAGCATATAAGGGATTCAACGTGTTTAGAGAAATTCTAGACGATCTTAGAAGCTATCTGAGGAATATTGGTGTGAGAAGCTATAGGGAGTTCTTGGAAGGGCTTAAAAGATCTTGACGATGTTAGATATGCTTTAGCAGATCTTCAATTTTTTTGAATATATATTCCACATTTCCCCTTGTAATCCTATATATAAGGTCTTCATCGGCTCCTGAGCTAATGAGCATCTCTAACGCCTTATCATAGATATCGAGGCTTCTAATGCCAGAGAGGTATGGAGGTCCAGCCTTCTCCCACGGTGAATGGGGCGCGTGATCTGTTTCTAGAAAGTCTGCAAGCCCTGATAATACGGATCTTCTTAGCCCTTCTACATATATCCGATCCCTTATAGGGGGGTTAACCTTGAGAACAATACCCTCGGGACTCCTCATATGATCTGTGTCGAAGATCAGATGATGGGGGGTAACGCCACAGGCTACGCTAATACCTTCCCCCCTAGCTCTATTGATTAGAAGCACAGCTTCTGGTGTGGATATGTGGACAAAATATAGGGTTCCCTTAAAGCCAGCGTCCCTGGCTAGGCGAAGCTGTTGCTTCACACACTCAACCTCTGCTTCTACCGGTCGGGCAATATTCCATGTATATGGTTTGTAGGGATCCCAGAGACCCTCTGATAGCAGATCGTATTTCTCACAGTGGATCGCTAGAACCCCTTTATAGCCAAGAGAAGCTAGGGTTTTATATATTAAGAGTTGTTCATCAGCGCTCCTCGCTTCAAGACCCTTCATAGGGGCTGTATATAGCTTCATCCCAACAACCCTATATATCTCTTCATAAGCCCTTACAGCTTCTTCTAATTGTTTCTCGTAAGGCGTTACCGCTATGTATATAAAATAATGTTGAAGAACCCCCTGTTGATCAGCTGTTCTAAGCCTTTTTCTAGCCTCTTCTAAACCAAGCAGTGGGGGATCCGTGTTTGGCATGTCAAACACAGCTCCTATTCCTTTAGAGAGTGCCTTCCTCACCACATCTCTTATCGTTGCTTTATAGCTTTCATTCCAATCCCTACAATGTACATGAGGATCTATTCTCTGATAACTCATTCTATATTTTCTAGCCATTTAAGACCCTTCCTTCCTGATTACGAGATCCGCTATCCTTTCAAACTCTACTAAGGTATCGCAATACTCACACTGTATGGCTCTCAACACCTCAACCACTTTAAACCTTGACTTAATCGGCTCTCTAGGCGAATTGCTGATACACGTTGGCTCTGGGCATCTAATTCTGCCGATTATCTTTTCAGGGATCTTCGGTTTGTACTTCTCAACTTTCCAGTCCCTTATATAGTTAACGGTGATTGTTGGATATACAAGGCATATTATGTCGGCCTCCTCGTGAGATATGTAGTGTCTATAGATCTTTATCATATCCTTTCTACAATATTTTCTGCTGGGGACGTTGTGAAGAACTATCAGGGAGCATTCAGATTGCTTTATCTTATCAAGTTCTAATAGTCTCAATACATTTTCTGCTTTCCATGGCGGTATATGATCTATCACTGTGCCCATATCTATCTTCCTAACAAGTAGATGCTCCTCCAAAGAGCTCACCCCAGTATAAGGCTTAATAGTGCAACTCTCACGTTAACCCCCCATCTAGCTTGGTCGAAGTACCAAGCGTTTGGAGTTCTATCTAGCTCTGGAGATAGCTCATCCACCCTTGGTAATGGATGCATTATCCCTATATCGCTTCTAGCTATCCTCAAAATCTCCGGGGTGACTGTATAGGCGCCTCTAAGCTTCTCATACTCACCCGGATCTGGGAATCTCTCCTTTTGAAGCCTTGTGACGTAGAGGACATCGATATCTTTTAGCACCTTAGCAACCGATCCTACATCTGTGATCTTAGTATATCTAACTCCCATCCGCTCAAGATAGATCTCCACCTCTCTTCTAATCTGTAGCATTGGCGGAGCTATATAGTAGATCTCTATGTCCCTGTAGAGTGTTAGAGCATAGCTTAGGGAGGGAACTGTTCTGGAGAATCTGAGATCCCCTAGAAAACATATTCTTAACCCATCGATCGATCCTCTCTTTTTATATATGGTATATAAATCCAGAATAGCCTGTGTAGGATGCTCCCTACTTCCATCACCTCCATTGATTACTGGTACGCTGCTAATTTCCGCAGCATATAGAGCCGCTCCTCTACTTGGATGTCTAATCACTATTAGATCCGCGCCGTAGGACTCGATCATCTTTATTGTGTCATATAGATTCTCACCCTTAGCCATTGAAGATATAGAAGGATCTCTAATCCCTATAACCTCACACCCCAGGATCCTTGATGCTTTTTCAAAGCTATGGTATGTCCTTGTTGAGGGCTCTATAAATATCAATGCCACGGTCTTTCCCTTGAGCATATCTCTATATATACCTGGGTTTTCCCCATAGCTATCTGCTCCCTTGAATATCGCTTCTAGATCCTCTCTGGATAGATCCCTAGCTGATATGATATCTCTTCCCCTTAAATTCTCGCAGCGATGGATCTCCTTGTATCTAAATTCTAGCAAAAGCCCATAGAAGATAGTGTCTGGGGGTTAAAAAGCTCTAACAAATATATCTTTTTCGGATCTATTTGAGATCTATAATACTTAAGCTATATTTCAATAGCTTCTAGAGACTTTATCTTAGCAAAGTACCTTATATGCTCCCTAAGATCTCCATATACAACTACTATATGGTTGCCTAAGGTCTTATCTATTAGATCTCTCACCGAACCTTCTATCCTAACCTCGATCTGTGTTCTGCAGAGATCATTTCTGCCGAGGTCTCCATTCACTATTACTCCGGTTCCAAAGAAGATCTTATCGAGATCCTTTCCACCAAGCCTAGCAAATGTAACTTTCTCGCCCTCTCTCAGCCTCCCACGAATAGCTACAGTTCTGTCTGTCTCATAATAGGAGAGGAGTACAGATCTCTTAGGATCTATCATAGATATTGGGACTGTGCAGTGTGAGAAAACAGCTGTGTTCTTAGCATTATCTATCCTGGTTAGATTGGTCATGAAAGAAGCTTTACCTGTCATATGGTAGATCACAAGCTTAGTTATGATAGCATCGTGCTCACCCTCATAGTCGGAGGGGATCCCCTCGTCACTTAGCATTGCAACCCCTAGATAGGGTCCCCAATCCCTTAGCGAGGGATCCAGCATATCCCTCGCTTCGACAGCAGCTGACGAAGCCGAGTATTTCTTTACAACCTCTTTAATGCCCATATATATTCTCACAGCTTTCTCCAGATCTTCATCGCTCCTCTCAATCTTGCCGAACATTGTTTTTAGCTCCGCAACCTTATCTGCTACAGCCTTTCTATCAGCATTTATAGCTATGCTGAACATCTCTTCCCACCTGATCTTAACCATATCGAGTCCAAACCTGCTTCTCAGCTGTTCAGGAGACCTTCTAATAAGTATCCATGGTTCTTGTTCCCCTATTTGGGCAAACCTGGATCTTGTGAGCATAACGCTAGCACGCAGAGCGCTTAGGAATGGTGAGATCTTCTCATATATTTCCCCAACCTCTCCATATCCAACAGAGATCTCCACACCACTGTTCCTCAGAGCCGCTATAGCCTCTCTCACAGAGGCTAGAGAATTATGAGCTGGATGTGCATACACTAGTAAAGGCTTTCTAAGCTCTAAACCAATCCTATAGATCATCCTATCCGTCCCACCACTCCACACAACCACGATCCCACCATCTACCCAGTCCCTATATCTAGATGCCATCTGCTCAGCCTGGTCAGCACTTGTTATAAGGGGTGCGAATTCAAGTATATCTACTAATGGTGAGAAGAGTTTCTTGACCTCCTCATATGTCTCCTCGGCAAATCTTCTTTGGATATCAGATAGTGGCGATGCTACTGTAAAGACGGCTATTCTCGTGGAACCCACCTCTTCTATTTTGCTGGAAAACTATATAGCTTTATTAAGAACTCCATCTATTATAATGTGAGGATAACAGTACTATAGGATGGGGTGCTTCAATGTTGGATGGCGATTTTAGACAATATAGGTTTAGACCCCGATATTCCCCGGAATGGGGTTCTGGAGGGATCTTTGGACTTAGATATCACAGAGGCTTTCTCTACTTCATGCTATCCTTTGACGCAAAGGCCTATTTCGTCTCTAGAGATCTATATAAAGAATACGATCTAAACCTCGTAGGCCCTCCCCCCAGATCTGGGGGGGATACATATAACGCCTCTGACGCGATTGATAACAAGATATTTTTCGGAGGATGGGTTCATGCACCGATCAGATTTATATCTAGCGATAGAAGGATTGACTTTAGCTCTAAATACTCACATTTACACTACTTTGACATAGACAACCTAGAGGTGAAGATCATTTGGAAGGAGAGCGCTGGCAATAGGGATACATGGGTTGGGGAGGTTTCAAACATACTCTATGATCCTGTTGAGCAGAGACTCCTAGTCTCTAGAGCCGATGGTTCCCAGAATCTTGGAGTATACTCGATAGGACTAGACGGAGTCTCTGTAAGGCTCAGTGATAGGCCAAGTCTTAAGGGGGCTCTTCTAGGAGATCAAGCATGCTTCGATATATCCGAGGGATTCGAGGGTTTTAAGGGGCTGCAGTGTTTAGATCTAGTCGATAAGAAGTGGATCTATAGGATCTTGGGCGATAAGAGAAAGATCTCAGTCGATGGTGCTAGCTTTGAAAAAGCCGGTGTGGGTGTGGTAGCACCACTATATAGCAGGATCTTCACATTTATTAGGGGAGGCTATATAGTTTGGGAGCCGTGGGAGAAGGAAGGGGAAGACATATATTTTGTGAGACTCTTCGACCTACCGCCAGGCGATTATGGCCCTCTGAGAACCTCCTATGTTCCGCTTGGCGGCGGCATGATAGTGCCCTTTAACTCATATACACACGGTATGTTAAGACCTAAAAGCGAGGAGGAAAGGGTCTTTGCTAAAAGCTTTAATAGCCCCCCAGCACCAACTCTTCTACTCTATTTAACGCCACCTACAATAAGGATCCTATGCCCTCTCGGAGCTAGGGTCACCTCTCTAGAAAGCCTTGGAGAGAAGATGATCCTAGGCGTTAACACAGCACCAAATACAGGTGGAGGGGATGCTACACCATTAGATCTAGGGGAAAAAAGCCTTCTAATAATTAATATAGATTCATTGCTTAGCACATGTAGATCTAGCTTCGTCATAAGAGTTAGAGGAAGCGATGTAAAGCAGAATAGGTGGGGAGGGATACCTCTTACATCTGTGAAAAAAGCGGTGCTGAATATATATGCTAGTAAGGGGAATACATTGAGAATCTATGAGTATGATGCTTCACTGCCCCCGAGCTTTTTAGGCGTTGATAGCTATAGGATCAATGCTGGAAAGAATAACATAGATCTCAGCCCATACATAAATATAGTATCCATGGAGCTAGAGGAGGCCGACGAGAAGGCTAACATATATATTGCTATCGACCTAGGGTAGAGGGATCAAGCCCACCAACTTCCCACCAAAGATAATGAGCTATAGCTATTAACTTCACTCCAACCCTAAAAGGTCGAGTTCTTTAACTATGATACTCTCTAGCATCTGTAAGGCTCCTTTTCTAAGTTGAACTCCTCCCCGCCTTGAAGGGCAAGACTTTCAGTATAAAAATATTATTCCTCCTTCAAAGCTAATGTGAGGGAGCACACTATTGGAGGGTATAAGGGCTAATAACAGCATTTCGAGGGTAGCTATATTTGGGGATTGGGATGCTGATGGAATAATAGCGTCTGCTGTTATAACTAATTCTCAGAAATATGGGAAGGTATATCCTATTAGAGGTGAAGCTCTAGTCGATCTGGAGCCTGCAGAGCCTTATAGACTTTCCCTTAGATTTACCGAGATCTCTTGCTACGATGCTATCGTTGTTGTAGATATACCCATAATAGATCCTATGTTAGAGAAGATTAAAGGATATAAGGAGAGATGTAAGTATACGAAAATAATATACATAGATCACCATATATCTTCCCACGAGTATATAGAGATCCTTTATGAAGTAGTTGACGAGCCTCTCATAGGCTATGTGCCAGCATCGAGAATAGCTCTTGACAGGGTAGTAGCTATAGGATATAACCCTAATGAAAGGCTGAAGTCTTTTGTGGAGGCGGTAGATCTCATGGATCGTGGTGCAAGGGTTCCAAAGGAGATGTCCAGCCTGTTTAAGGCCGTCTCGAGCATCTCTAAGGCTCTTACACATAGGAGGGATCCTAGCCTGTGGAGGAGGGCTGTAGAGTGGATATCCTCACCAACTCTTCTTCAACATCCGCTTATAGGCGAATCTATGGGTGAGATAATGAGAATAGCTGAGGAGGCTGAGAGAAGGATTAAGGATGAGGCTAACATGCTAGCTATATCTTCCCAGAAGTTGGGGATCTTCAAGTATATAGATGCGAGAAATAGGTGGAGGGAGAGAGGGGCGAGCGCGCTTGCTTCAGCTATTTATAGGAGGCTAAGAGCACCAGTTATCCTCTGTGTGAGAAGCAGGGATGGCGATCACATTCTATTAATAGTTAAATATCCTAGAAAAGCCTATAAGGTAGTCAGAATCCTTAGCGAGGAAGGGATAGCTATAAGCATTGGGGGTCATGCATCGCTTGGGATAGCTAAGATCCGGGCTGAAGATCTTGGGAATGCTTTAGAGGTGTTAAGGAGAAGATCTTATAGCCTTTGGTAGACCTTTAGAATAATATATAGAGCCGAAATGAATCATATAGTAGGTAGGGCTATGCTATTCGAGACACTTGCAGAGGTTTTTGAGAGGCTTGAGACTACTAGTAGTAGGCTCCAGCTTATAGCCATACTCACAGATCTATTTAAAAAAGCTGATCCCGAGGATATAGATAAGGTTGTCTACCTAGTCCAGGGCGAGCTATGGCCTCAGTGGAGGGGGGAACCTGAGCTAGGTGTTGGTGAGAAGCTCCTGATCAAGGCAATCTCCCTATCTCTCTCCATACCGGAGGCTGAGGTTGAGAGGCTCTATAAAAAGCAAGGAGATCTTGGAAAAGTTGCCGAGTACCTAAAGGCTGTTAAAAGGGTACAAGGTGGGGGTCTAACAGCTTTCATGGGTAAGCAGGCTAGGAAGCTAAGTGTTTCTGAAGTTTATAATTCATTGGCGAAGATTGCTAAGCTTGTTGGCGAGGGATCGAGGGATCTTAAGATAAAGATCCTAGTATCTCTTCTCCAAGACGCCTCTCCTAAAGAGGCTAAATATATAGTGAGACTCGTTGAGGGAAACCTAAGGCTGGGGGTAGGAGATGCAACTATAATGGATGCGCTGGCAATAGCCTTCGGTGGAAGCGATGCTATGAGATCTATTGTTGAGAGGGCATATAATATAAGAGCGGATCTAGGTAATATAGCCTTCATACTAGCTAAAAGAGGTATTGAAGCCCTCAAAGAGCTGACACCAGAGGTGGGAATACCTATCAGGCCTATGCTGGCTGAGAGGTTGGACAATGCGAGAGAGATCCTAGAGAAGGTCGGTGGAAAGGCTATTGCTGAGTATAAATATGATGGTGAGAGGGCCCAGATCCATAAGAAAGGCGATCAGGTATATATATTCTCGAGAAGACTGGAAAACATAACCCACCAATATCCCGATGTTGTTGAGATGGTTAATAAACATGTTAAGGCTAAGGAGGCAATAATAGAGGGAGAGATAGTAGCAATAGATCCAGAGACAGGTGATATGAGGCCCTTCCAAGAGCTCATGCATAGAAAGAGGAAGCATGATGTAAGCGATATAGCCAAGAAGTACCCAGTTGTTGTGAGGCTCTTCGACGCTCTATATGTAGACGGACAAGATCTAACTGGGGTTCCTCTGCCACAGAGGAGGGAGATTCTGGAGAGAATAGTGGAGCAAAGCCAGAGCTTCTCAATAGCAAATTATATAGTTACAGATGATCCAGAAGAGCTAGATAGATTCTTCCTAAAGGCCCTCGAAGAGGGGTGTGAAGGTATTGTTGTTAAAGCTATACATCAGAGGGCTATATACCAGGCTGGTGCGAGAGGATGGCTCTGGATCAAGTATAAGAGGGATTATAAGAGCGAGATGATAGATAGCGTTGACCTAGTTATTGTAGGAGCCTTTTATGGCAGGGGAAGGAGGGCGGGTCTCTTCGGAACGGTGCTCCTAGCAGCATATGATCCTCAGAACGATGTTTTCAAAACTGTCTGCAAAGTTGGCACAGGATTTACAGACCAGGATCTAGCTGAGATGAATAAGATGCTTCAACCTCTAATCATAAATCATAGACATCCTAGGGTGGTGTCAGATATAGAACCAGATGTCTGGGTGGTTCCACAGCTGGTAATGGAGGTAATAGGTGCTGAGTTAACTCTCTCACCACTGCATACATGTTGCAAAGACTCTGTGAGGAAAGGGGCAGGTATATCCATAAGGTTCCCCAGGTTCATAAGGTGGAGACCTGATAAGAGGCCCGAGGATGCAACTACAGAGAAAGAGCTCCTCGAGATGTATATAAGGCAGTTGAAGAAGATCTCCGAGGAGGGTGTGGAACAGCCCTAGCTAGCATATATCTATTCTAAATTATGTAGATCTCTTCGATATTAGCTATTACCGGTATGTGTGGGAGATAAATTCTTGAAACTCTCTTTCTATTATGGGCCCTATAATGTCTAGGGAAGATCTCCTTAAAAAGATCTCTCAAAGTCCTCTTCTACAAGTAGCCTTGGATATTGTGGATCTAGATCTTGCGTCGAGGATCGCTAGAGACGCGGCTAAGGTGGGTTTTGACATAGTAGAGGTTGGGACACCCCTTTTAAAGGCATATGGATCAACAGCGATTTCCAGGATAAGGGAGTTAGCAGAAGGCTCTATTGTGATGGTAGACACTAAAACAACCGATGCCGGAGGTCTGGAGGCTGAGATCGTTGCAAAAGCTGGTGGGGATGCCATGAGCGTTCTCGCGCTATCCAGCGATGAGGTTATCCAAGAGACTATTTCGAGAGCCAGAGATCTTGATCTCTCAGCCTGGGTTGATATGATCCACATCCAAGATCCTTTGAAAAGGGCTGAGGAGCTGAGGATTCTAGATCCAGATATATTAGTTATACATGTAGGAGTTGATGTACAGAGGAGAAGAGGCATAACCGTTGAAGCTCTCGAAAAAATTATTATAGAAGCTGTAGAAAGAGGCTTCAGAGTAGCTGTAGCTGGAGGGATAAGAGGCGAATCTATAAAGAGGATGGCCAGCATTGGAGCATCTATAATAGTGATTGGAGGATGGATAACAAAGCATCACGATCCGGTGGAGAGGATGAGAGAGGCGATTAGGATTTTGAGAGGATAAACCGTTAATAACTTTGAGTCATTTAATCAAGATGGCGGTTACTCGAATTATAAACTCCCAATAAGATGAATTGATGCCTTAATGGAGATTCCGAGATTTAGGTATGTATTAAAAAACCAGTTGTTATAGTTACCGTAATAGCGATCTCGATCTTTGGAGGGTTTCTAAACCCTTGAGCCTGCCTTCGATGGAGCATCCAATAGGAATTGATGCGTTGTGGGGGATTGCTTTCAAGGATATTCCTACATTCTTATATCTCTATATATTTCGGTGCTGAAAACAATCATAGCATTCCTCCCAGGGGTGCCTATAGATCTTGAAGCAGGGTTCTATAGGGCGTCAGGTATTGATGAGACTATAACAAGAGTTATAGATGCTCTCCTATCCTTCCAAACATTTGTATCCGTGCACTTTATAAGTGATACATATAGTCAGAAACCCTTGATCGCCTCTATAGCAATTGGGATAATCGGGTCACCTATAGTTGTAA
>JAVVGG010000014.1:0-18882 GCA_032249275.1 Desulfurococcales archaeon | reverse complement strand
GATTTGACCTCGCGTGCCCAGCATCTCTATCGTATTGCTAGAGGTTGATCCCCAAAGGCTCATATGTATTACAGTCATCAAGAATATCAGGGGTAAAGCTAAATAGTTCTACTTGCTATAGACTTTGAGGAGTTAAGGTAGGCTGAGAATATGGGTGAGGATCTGATTAAGGAGACGAGATGGGATCATAGGAGGGAGGTTGAGCTCATAGAGAGGTGGGAGGCTGAGGGTCTATATAGATCAGAGACTTATGGGGGGGATAGAGGTGTTATAGTGATCGATACTCCTCCTCCATATACTTCTGGTAAATGGCATGTTGGAGGTGCCGCACACTATGCACAGATCGATATGGTGGCGAGATATCTTAGGATGAAGGGTTATAAGGTTATAGCTCCTTGGTATGCTGATCGAAACGGCCTCCCAGTGGAGATCCTTGTTGAGAGGCAGACAGGGATCAATCCCCATGAGATGGCTAAAACGCCAGAGGGTAGGGAGAGGTTTCTAGCCTTCTGCAAGGAGAGGTTAGACGCGGTAGAGGTAGAGATCGTTAAAATTTGGAAGAGACTTGGATGCTCCTTCGAATACTGGGTTAATGGAACAGATAGCCCTGAGTATAGGAGGATCACACAGGCTACTTTCATAGAGATGTGGAGAAGAGGCCTTATATATGAGGCTGAGAGGCCCGTCTATTGGTGTCCTAGATGCATGACCACCCTGGCTGAGGCTGAGCTGGAGTATGTCGAGAGATCATCGGATCTATATTATATAAGGATAGAGCTGACAAACGGAACAAGCGTTACAATCGCGACAACAAGGCCGGAGCTCTTGGGTGCAATGGTTGCTCTAGCCTATAACCCAGAGGATCCCAGGTATAGGGGGTTGGAAGGCGCTAGGGGCAAGGTTCCTATATATGGGTACGAGGTGCCCGTGATTGCTCATAAAGAGGTAGATCCTTCTTTCGGTACTGGGATAGAGATGATATGTAGCTACGGAGACTCGAGGGATATGAGGATTATAAGGGAGCTGGGCCTGGTAGACAGGGTCAGAATCATCGTCAATAGAGATGGAAGGCTTAACGACCTTGCAGGGGATCTAAGGGGGCTTACTATACAAGAGGCTAGGCAGAGGATTGTTGAGAAGCTGAGGAGCATAGGTGTCTTGGAGAAAATCGAGAGGATCGAGGGTAGAAGAATACCGACATGCTGGAGATGTGGAACACCTGTTGAGATAATACACTCCAGAGAGCTCTTTCTAAAACAGCTAGACTATATAGATGAGCTGATAGAGATCTCCAAGAAGATTGAATTCAAGCCTGAGTTCCATAGGCAGAAGCTCATAGACTGGATCAAGAGCATCAGGATCGACTGGCCCATATCTAAGACAAGGTACTATGCAACAGAGGTACCTCTATGGAGATGCAGAGCCTGCGGAGCATATCTAGTCCCAGAGCCGGGGAAATATTATAGGCCGTGGAAAGACCCTCCGCCATTCGACAGATGCCCAGAGTGCGGGGCTGGAAGAGAATATCTCGAGGGGGATAAACGGGTTTTTGACACATGGTTTGATTCGAGCATATCCCCCCTATATGCCTCAGGCTATATGAGGGATGAGAAGCTCTTCTCCAAGTCATTTGGCAATATATTAAGACCCCAGGGCTATGAGATTATAAGGACATGGCTCTACTACACAATCCTAAGGATCTACCTATTGTTTGGGATACCAGCATTCAGATGGGTTAGGATCAGCGGGATGGGCTTGGATGAAAAGGGCGAGGCTATGCATAAGAGCAAGGGGAATGTAATAGATCCCGAGCCATATATAGAGAAATACGGCGCAGACTCATTTAGGTTCTGGGCAGCAGGCTCTGCAAGACTCGGCTATGACTATAGATTCAGCGAGAACATGATAAAAACTGGGGCTCTCTTCATAACTAAGGTGTGGAACATAGCTAGATTCATAACCAGGTTCCCAGAGCCCGGCGATAGATATTCCCTAAGACCTATAGATAGAGCTCTCCTAGCAAGGCTAACAGCCGTTATCAAGCAAGCCGATAAGTCCTACTCCGATTTCGATGTGTACGAGCCTATACACCTCATATATGACTTTACATGGAACATCCTCGCAGATCACTATATAGAGGCTGTGAAAGCCAGGGCATATAATGATGGAAATAGATATAGCGTTGAGGAGCAGAGAGGCGCCTGGTACACCCTTCACAGAGCATTAGATATGATTCTAAAGGCCCTCGCACCAATAATGCCCTTCTTCACAGACTATCTGTGGAGAAGCATTAAAGGAAGATCTATACATCTCGAGAGATTCCCAGAGCCTCCAAAAGAGTGGGAGAGCTGGGACGACGAGCCCTTAGAAGCTCTGATGAGGATAGACTCAGCTATATGGAAATATAAGAAGGAGAGGGGTATGAGGCTCTCAGACAGGTTAGAGGCAATAGTATATGTGGATAACCCCAAGGCGAAATCCATAGAGCAGGAAATAGTAGATCTCCACAGAGTAAGAGCCGTTGAGATTGGAAAACCAGGGGATGGAGCTGAAGAGATAGCCCCAGGGATATGGGTTAAAAGGGTATAGAAAAGCTTAGGAATTAATCCCCCCTCAAGCGCCTCAAATAGGGAGAGACAATTGACATATGTTATAGGGATAACAGGGGCTAGCGGTGTGATCTATGGGCTGAGGGTTGTTGAGGAGCTCTCAAAGAGATCGAGGGTTGATGTAGTAATCACAAGAGAAGCCCTAAAGGTTTCTGAATATGAATGCCTTGCAGGTGAGGAGCTCATGGATAGGTTGAGGTCTACGGCATCAAATCTATATCTCGAGGAAGAGATTGACGCTCCACCCAGTTCTACAAGCTATCTGGTCAAGGCAAAGGGGGTTGCGATAACACCGTGCTCTCTCACAACACTGGCCAAGATAGCATCTGGGATAGCTGATAACCTTGTTACTAGGACTGCCATCAATGCCCTTAGAATCAGAAAGCCCCTGGTACTCCTGATCAGAGAAACTCCTCTAGGCCTGACTGAGCTCAGGAACATGCTAGCCGTAGCTGAGGCAGGGGCTACTATACTCCCTGCATCACCTGGCTTCTACACAAACCCGTCTAGGATCGAAGATATGGTTGACTTTGTAGTGGGTAAGGTTCTAGATATGCTTGGGGTTGAACATGAAATCTATAGGAGATGGTCTAGAGATCCAAGCCTCACTCGAGCTCAAAACCTCTGCCGCCAAGCTTTCGGCTTAAAAGCCCTTTGAGCTTTTTAGCCCTCATCTCTTCCTCCTCTATCTCTCTAAACATATCATCGCTAGCAGATCTCCTTCCCTGTTCCACAGCATATAGACATGTGCCATCTGGAAGTAAGTAGAACTTCTCACAGGCTGAGAACTGGCATATACCCCCTATACAAAGATCGTTTGCCCAGTTGCAGAAGCCAACAAATTTGATCCTACCTCTATCATCTCTCCTAGTAATTCCCAGGGCTTTTTTAGAGCATTTGAAATATGGGCATAGCGGGTTGCATTTCTTACCATCCGGCATAGGCTTGAGCTCTCCCTCTCTGAGACTAACCTCTTTAGATACTTGCCTGTCAATCCTGCCGAACCTCTGATCCCTGTGATAGGGTTGTTGAGATCCTCCTCTATGGTCTCTATAGCCCCTCTCATCTTTTTGATAAGGCCTATCACCAGATCTATTATAGCCCTCCCTATCGCCTCGATCTCCCTGGCCTCTGGGCTCTCCATACTTCCTGCTATCCCTTTGGCTCAAATACCCAGCCTCGTTCCTCAAAACTTTATCCACTTAAAGCCTATATATCTTATATCCCCCGACTTACTCACAATAGCATATATTAGGGTTTTTCTAACGCTGTGGCTTAGCCTGCCTGTCCTCACAATCATTATTGGATCTATATTTCCTTCTATCTCTACAACATCCACGAGATATGGTGCGTGCTCGTAGCCAGGCCCCTTTTCATATACAGCGAATGCCACCCCATACTTCATCCCAGATCTCACAACATATCCTCTATCCCTGAGATCTCGGTAGACGAGGTATTGGGATTCGAAGTTCTCAGCTATCTTTGAGGCATATCTCCTGAAATCCTCACACCCTATTTCAGAGCCATTCATTACAAGCCTTAGAACGCCCTTCTCACATAGATATAGTGTTTCCAGCATGGAGAGCTCTAGAGGGCCTTTATACCTCACACCAGGCTTTGGCTTTTTAACCCCGAAGGGTTTTCCGTAGAACCCTGCTGAATAGATCTTCTCAACCCCTTCCGGATCAAAAACCAGGGATCTAGCACCAACTACTATTGCCTCATAGCTCCTCCCAAGCCCTTTCAAAGACGTTCTACTTCGAAGCTCCATGTTATGACTCATGTCTCTCAGACCCCTCTGCACTATAAAGCTCTATACCCTGTGCATAGCTACATATTTAAGATATATAGATAGCCTCCAGAGAGTATCTGAGATCCCCTCGAGCCTCTCTATAATCTCCATCACCGGAACCATCGTGTCGGGGGATCTAGAGAGGTTTTTAACTATATGTGGTATTGCGTTTCTATATACCTCATCAGCCTGCTCCTCCAGCTTCTCGATCTCTATAGCATCCTTTGGGGCTGCTTGTGGGTTTGAGTTTAGGCTTATAAGCAGTTCCTCGAGCTTCTTAGCCTGTCCCTCAACAATTGATATGAGATCCTCTATAGGCTTTGCCACCTCACTGGGCACTGATGATCCGCTGTTGAGTATATCTAAATATAATGATATATCTGCTGCACTCTCGCCAACAGAGATCATTCCCGTGATCACCTCTGCATATATATCCTTAAACTGTAGGCCAAGCCCTGTTCTTACGAGATATTCTAGTGTTTTAAAGCCCTCCGCCTGGAGATCCTCTTTAAATTTCCTTATCTTCTCCATCCTACCCCTAGCAGCATATATATCCTTATCTAGGATCTCTCGAAGCATTGTTTTGAGCTCCACCACTTCATTCAAGAGGATCCTAGAGTCGCTCCTCATCTTCTCAAGGAGATTCATCTCAGCTATGCTGAACCTACTCATATCATAGGGGTTTATATACTCCTCCGTCAACTGCTACACCCTGCTTCCGATATATTTATGTTCAAGAGTAAATAAGTAATCCGAGGATCAGGTTATATAACGGCATTATGTTAATAGCCTCTAAACGGTATTCTATCTAGGGAGGCCATGCTACTCAGATTCGACAATATAGTTATATTATCAGCTGTTAGAACACCTATAGGGAAGTTCGGCAAGAGCCTAAGAGAGATCAGAGCTCCAGAGCTAGGCTCGATAGCAATTAGAGAGGCTATAGAGAGGTCTGGTGTTGAGGTTGATGATATAGGCTTGGTTGTCATGGGTAACGTTATAAGGGCTGGGGGTGGGATGCTAACTGCTAAGCAGGCCTCTATACTAGCTGGTATACCTGCTTCCACAGAATGCTTGAATGTAGATATGGTCTGCTCATCTGGCATGGCATCTATAGCTACAGCAGCCCTATATCTAGAAAAGGGCGTTGTAAACGTTGCAGTTGCAGGTGGTATGGAGAGTATGAGCAGCTCCCCCTATCTAATCCCCCAGAGCCTTAGATGGGGGGTTCCCCATCTAACTAATAGATCTCTGAGTATCTATGATTCCATGTTGGTTGACGGTTTAACAGATCCCTTCACCGGGTATCATATGGGGAAGATAGCAGATCTATATGCTAGGAGGATAGGTGCTCCGAGAGAGGATCTCGATCTAATAGCGCTTGAAAGCCATATGAGGGCGTCTAAGGCGAGGGACTCAGGGGTTTTCAAAGACGAGATAACACCGATCAAGCTGACCAAGAATGGGAATACATATTATCTAGAGCATGATGAGGGGATAAGAGACGACCTCACAATAGAGAAGCTGAGGAACATGAAGCCTGTATTCACGCCCGAGGGCCCCCACACAGCGGGCAACTCGTCACAGTTAAGTGATGGAGCCGCAGCTATAATCCTTGCTAGGGAGGACTATGCGAGGGAGAGGGGGTATAAGCCCGTAGCAAGGCTTAAAATGTACTCAGGTGTAGACACAGAGTCAAGCGAGTTCCCCTGGGCACCCGTACCAGCAGTGAGGGAGATTCTGAAGGTGGCGGAGCTGGAGCCAGGCAAAGTAGATCTCTATGAGAATAACGAGGCTTTCGCAATATCAACATATATATTTGTTAAAGAGCTTGGCATACCTATGAGCAGGCTAAATATTCATGGAGGAGCAATAGCCCTTGGACACCCACTAGGCGCCACGGGTACTAGGCTTGTGACAACCCTTATAAATGCCCTCAGACGTAGAGGGGGTAGAAGGGGGATAGCTTCTATGTGCCATGGGCTCGGAGGGGCCACTGCTCTCTATATAGAGCTTATATAGCATCTTAGCTGGGCCCTGGCTGGGTATCTGAGCCTTTTGTTCTGCACCTTTGTTTCTCAAGGCTATATATTGTGGGTGATATCCAGAGTATCCAGGCCGGCACGGCCTTTATAAACTCGTATGCCTCTTCCCAGCTCTCTAACCCCAGATCCTGTGCTAGCTTCTCAAGGCTATACTCCATCTTCACATAGTTATTCAAGATCCTCACCACATCCTCGTTGATCTCTATCTTTTTCCCCCTAACCTCCACATAGATCGGGTCGCACAGCTTTGACAAGCGCTCACCCATTCTTTTTATAGATGAAAGCCTATAAGGAAGAGCTCTTAAGCTTAGAAGCGCAGAAGATCTTCGGACAGTTTTATCCATGTTTTTCTAAGCCATTTTTATCCCCCTGTAGAACATACTATGTGGAGAGAGATGTCCTCAATCCTTGAGACATGGAGAAGGATCCTTGAGCTTGCTAGAAGACCTGATGATGAGGAGTATAGACTATTTCTAAAAATAATATTTCTAGGTCTCTTCCTAGTAGGTGCAATAGCCTTTACAATAAGATCTATAGCCATATTCCTCCTAAGCGGTGGCACATAATGAGCTCAGAAGAATCTGCAGAACCGCAAAAAGGATCTAGTGGGAGGGAGGGAATAACACAGCTCTTCGCAGTAAGAACCACAGGAGGCCAGGAAGCAAATGTAGCCCTTATGATAGAGATGTTCGTAGAATCATCCCGCCAGAGTAGTGGTAGAAAAATAGATGTAAGAGCTATAGTTGTTCCCCCAGGGATAAAAGGCTATGTGATACTTGAGGTGCCGAGCCTCCACATGGTATACCAAGCCGTGAAGGATATAAAACATGTTAAGGGCAAGGCTGCTGGGGCTGTTAGCTTCAAGGATCTCGAGAAGATGCTCAAGCCGGTTCCAGTGATAGAAGAGCTTAGAGAGAAAATGGTGGTTGAAATAGTTGCAGGCCCCTTCAAAGGCCTTAGAGGAACTATACAGAGTATCGATAGAAATAGGATGGAGGTATCAGTTGCCATCGTGGAATCCCAGTTCCCAATGAATATAACGGTTCCCGCAGAATTTGTTAAGCCTGTAAAGCAGCAATAAAGCCCTCTCTTAAAATATCTCAATCCTATATTAGCTAGCAGATCTATGTTTCAGGTTTGAATACAAACTAAGTTTTACCCACCATAGATGATAACAAAGCTATTAGGAGGACAACTAATGACTAATTATAAAATCTTTATTCTAATAATTTAATTAATGATCCTTATAGATTGATGGAGCGCAATGCTTATAAGCATGAAAATCTCACTATGGTTGCGAGGAATCGGGGATGTGTATTCACTAGATCAGAGGCTGTGAGGAGAGAGAAAGGTTTCGAAGTATGTAGCGATATAAGCAATATAAGTTTTGTGATCATATGTAGAGAATATGCGCAAAGATCGGGGGTGGTTAGTTATTGCATGTCTCGTTAGGCTTGCAATACCCAAGGGATCTCTTGAGAAACATGTCGTCGAGTTCCTCGAGAGAGCTGGCTATAACCTCATAGGTAGGGAGAGGAGCTATAGACCACTAATAAATGATCCCGATATATGTGTTAAGATCCTCAGGCCTCAAGAGATACCTGTATACGTCTATGAGGGGCTCCACGACATAGGTATAACAGGCCTAGACTGGGTCTTGGAGCAGGGCTTAGAAGATAAGCTACCCATACTCCTCGAGCTTGGAGTTGGGAGGGTCAAGCTTGTTCTCGCAACCCCAAAGGGATCTGGGTATAGAGATGCTGAGGATCTTATCCAGAGGTTTGCCAACGAGAACAGGATCCTCAGGATCTCTACGGAGTATCTTAACACATCAGCTCGATATATATCGGGTAGAAGGAGCTATAGAGAGATATATGGCTCCTCATCCCCCCTGATCATAACGCCGTGGGGGAGGTGGGGGGAGAATAAAATGGTTCAGGTGATCCTATCCTTTGGAGCAACAGAGGCTAAGCCTCCTGAGGAGGCTGATGCTATAATAGATGTATCTGAAACAGGCACTACGCTTGAGAGCAATGGATTAGAGACTATAGATGTTGTGCTAGAGTCGCAGGCAGTCCTCATAGCAAACCCGTCCTCTCTCAAGGATAGCGCTAAGGCCGAAAAGATCTCAGATATAGTTGCTATATTCAGAGGAGTGATAGACGCTAGAACTAGATACCATATATTTATAAATGTGAGGAGAAGCAATCTGGAGGAGCTTCTAAAGATCCTCCCAGCTCTTAAGAGCCCCACGATAAGCCCCCTAGCAGATCCCGAGTGGGTTGCTATCAATACTGTTATTAGTAAAGAAGAACTCATAAGGATCATGCCAGTGCTCAGGAGACTCGCACAGGGCCTGGTTGTATATGAGCCTAAGCTAGTCATACCCCTAGAGGATCTTGGGAGGGGCTAGAGATGCCAAGGATCTATAGGATATATAGCGATCTAGATATAGAGGAGGTATTGAGGATAATAAGATCCTCAGTTGATTTAGAGGGAGCGATCGATTCTGTAAGACCGATTATAGAGGATGTTAGAAGGAGAGGCGATGAGGCTGTGATTGAATATGCTAGAAGGCTTGATGGTGCCGATCTAAAACCGGAGGAGATCTACATAGATAGATCTAAGCTCTCGGAGGTAGCATCAAAAGCAGATCAAAAGCTTGTGGAATCCCTTAGAAAGCTCTCCAGGAGAATTGAGGATGTTGAACGCCCTCTACTCTCTATCGCGTCAAGCATATGGAGAGTCAAAGCTGGGGAGGGGCTCTATATAGAGATTTTCTTCAGACCAGTTGAAAGGGTGGCATGTTACATACCAGGTGGGCTTACACCATATGTATCAACTGCTCTCATGTGCGGTGTAACAGCAAGACTCGCAGGTGTTAAGAGACTTGTAGCTCTGCTACCTCCTAAAGCACTAACACCCGGCATGGCTGCATCGCTCTTAATAGCTGGTTTTGATGGTGTATATAGAGTTGGAGGGCCATACGGTATAGCTGCGGTTGCATATGGAACCCAGAGGATCGAGAGGGTGGATAAGATCGTAGGCCCGGGTGGGATCTATGTAACCGCTGCCAAAGCCCTCGTATCGAAGGACGTTGGTATCGATATGCTTGCAGGGCCTACAGAGCTTGTTATATACATAGATAGAAAGGGCTATGAGGAGGAGATCTTATCCCACCTAGCTGCTCAAGCGGAACACGGCGACTCAGTGCTTCTAGCCGTGGTCACGCCTGATAACGAGATCGCTAGCTCCCTCGCCAGAATATCAGCTGAAAAAGCCTCTACCATAGGATCTAAGGTTTTTGAAAGGGTTTCAAGGGTTCTCAACATGGTCATTGTAGATAGCGTTGAGAGGGCGGCTAGATTTATAGATGCTCTGTCGCCAGAGCATGTTGAGGTATGTAGCAATTTAGAGGGGTTCCGGGATATGCTTAACAGCTATGGAGTCCTCATAGATGGGTGTGTTTCTAGCGCGATAAACGACTACTACTCTGGTGTAAACCACATACTCCCCACAATGACATGGGCAAGGATTAGAGGGGGCCTGTCGATCCTAGACTTTGTGGCTCTGAGGAGGAGAGTTATTTATAGGGGTTCTAGAGATGGTCTGAGAGAGATAGCTGGTGAGGTGATGCCAATAGCCATGGAAGAGGGGTTCCAGCTACATCTAGATTCGATCTACAGGGGTGTTAGGGGTTGATGGAGAGGATCAAGGCCTTTATTGAAGAGAAAGGAGATCTTGTATATAGTGCTGAAAAGAGGTGCATATATCATCTAGATAAGAATGAGAATCTATTCATACCAAGAGAGATTGTAAGAGAGATCATGGTTAACGCAGCATCTAGAATAGATCCTAGAACATATCCAGGTGAGGAAGAGGAGGAGCTCATAGGGGAGATTGCAAAGGCTTTCTCCCTAGATCATGAATCTATCGTTATTACCAATGGCGGCGACGAGGCAATAGATCTTATCCTCTCCTTAGCAGGCTCTCTAGGGAAGATCCCTAGGATAGCTATTCTAAAGCCCAGCTTCCCCATGTATAGCCTTAGATCTCTGCTTAGGGGCTATATGGTTGAATATATAGAGCTATCTGAAAATGGTTTCTCAATAGATATGGATAGAGCCGTTGAGATAGCCTCTAGATCCGATCTTGTGTTTCTCTGCAGCCCTAACAACCCAACTGGGAATCTTCTCCCACGGGATGTGGTAAGATCGGTTGCAGAGACTTCGAAGGGGATAGTTGTTCTCGATCAAGCGTATAGGGAGTTCGCAGAAGATCCTCAGGACGAACTTTTAAAGTCCTATGAGAATCTAGTAGCTATAAGGACATTCTCCAAGTCATATGGGTTGGCAGGGCTCAGGCTTGGATATATAGTCGCTAGCAGGGATATTGCTAAGGCCCTTAAAATACTGAGGCTACCCTTTCAAATGAATAAGTTCACACTCGCAGCAGGTGTCGAGGCTCTCAGGATGAGGGATAGGCTCCTCAGATATGTTGATGATGTGAAGAGAGCTAGGAAGATCCTTATATCTAGGCTGAGGAATATAGGCTATCTAGAGGTTTATGATACGCAGACAAACTTTGTTCTCACAAAAATACATATAGATCCTGAGAAGGTTGTTAAGGCCCTCGAGGATAGGGGTATATGTGTAAAGCTATATAGAAGCCTTTTCAGGAAGGGCGATTCTTACCTCAGGATTACTGTTCCCGAGAGCCATATTCTAGATCTATTGGTTGGGGTGCTTGAGAATGTTGAGTGAGAGAATAGGCAAGTCTGTGAGAGAGACGAGAGAAGTTAGGATCTATGTGGAGGTGAGCCTAGATAGGGAGGGCTATAGGGTGAGGACGCCGTATAGATTTTTCACACACCTCCTAGAGACAATGGCGCACCACGGGGGCTTGGGGATCACTGTAGAGGCTGAGGGTGATATGATGCACCATGTGATAGAAGATGCTGGAATAGCCATCGGAGAGGCCCTTTCAATGGCTCTCGGGGATAGAGATGGTATTAGAAGGTTTGGCTATGCATTGATCCCTATGGATGATGCCCTGGTAGCAGTTGCTATAGATCTTGTTAGGAGACCATATAGCGAGATCAGACTTGGCCTTAGAGGAGCATATATAGAGGATATAGAGGGCTCGCTAATAGAGCATTTTCTTAGAAGCATGAGCTACTCGGGATTCTTCACACTTCATGCTCTAAAGATATATGGGGAGGATCTCCACCATATAGCTGAGGCATGCTTTAAGGCACTCGGAATCTCGCTCTCCCAAGCAATCTCGAGAACCAGGAGGGGATCTATAAGTGTTAAGGGTGTTGCCTAGTGAGGGTAGCTATCATAGATAATGGCTTCGGCAATCTAGGGAATCTTGAGAACTACATATCGAGAACCTTAGGGGCAAGGGTAGAGGTTGTAGAGGAGATTAGAAGCCCAGGGAGCTACGAACTCATAGTACTACCTGGTGTAGGCAGTTTCTCAGCCCTCTCGAAGAGGATATCGAGGCTTAGGAGACAGATAGAAGAGCACCTAGAGGCTGGGGGGTATGTGCTGGCTATATGCCTTGGAATGGAAGCCCTCTTCGAGGAGAGCGAGGAGGGCCCTGGAAAGGGTCTCGGGATATTTAGGGGGAGGGTCGTCAGAATACCGAGATCCCATGGCCTGAGAATTCCCAGGATCGGTTGGTCCAGGCTCGAGATCCTTAGAAAGATATCCCCATGGATAATACTTGATGGTGCATGGCACTACTACGCACATTCATATTATGCGATCACAACAGAAGATTCCGTGGTGGGTATCTCGAGATACGGATCTCTAGAGATACCATCATTACTTGTTAAAGACAGGATAGTTGCAACACAGTTCCACCCCGAGAGATCCGGGGGATACGGAGATCTATTTGCAGAGGCTCTTAAAAGCTATATGAGGGGGTAGAGATGGAGGTGCATGTTGCACTCGATATATATAGGGGGATGGTGGTGAGGATGACAAGGGGAGATCCTCTAGATATTACTATATATTCTAGAAACCCCGTTGAAAAGGGTTTAGAAATGCTTAACACAGGAATTAAAAGAATCCATATAGTGGATCTCGAAGCAGCTATTGAGGGTAAGTCAATTGGTTACCTCACCCTCGAAACAGCTAAAAAGCTTAAAGAAGCCGGAGGCTTTGTAACAGTTGCAGGAGGAATTAGAAGAGCCTCGGATCTAGATGCCGCCCTAGAGACAGGGGCTGATAGAGTTGTAGTTGGCACTGCAATATATAGAGGCGATCTAGCTGTTGAAGATGTGCTCAGGTTAGGAGGAGAGAAGGTTGTGCTTGCATGCGATATGAGAGGAGGCCATGTTGTTCACAGCGGTTGGAGAGCTAGCACGGGGCTTAAAATAAGAGATATCCTCAGAAGATATTTTAAAGCCGGATTCAGACTTTTTCTAGTCACGATGGTTGAGAGGGATGGAACGATGGGCGGCTTGGATCTCGAAGCCCTATCAATGATCCCTGAGATATATAGGGAGTATATAATCTACTCTGGAGGTGTTTCGTCTAAGAGAGATCTTGAGGTGCTTAGGGGGGAAAGGTTTAGAGGGGTTGTGGTTGGGAAGGCATATTACGAGGGTCTTCTCTCCCCACAGGATATAGCCTCCATAGAGGGGATCTAACATGGTCACTATTAGGATCATCCCATGCCTCGATATGGATAAGGGCGTTGTTGTGAAGGGCAGAAGCTTCCTAGATCTACGGGTTGTTGGAGACCCCGTAGAGCTGGCAAAAAGATATGAGGAAGAAGGTGCTGACGAAATAGCTGTGCTAGATATAAGCGCTTCTCCAGATGGTAGGGAGTTCTCGCTCGATGCGCTTAAGAGGATAGCTAGAGAGATCTCGATACCAATATTGGCTGGTGGAGGTGTTAGAAGTATCGAAGATGCTGATAAGCTATTCAGAGCTGGAGCTGACAAGGTCAGTGTAAACACCTACGCTGTTAAAAGGCCTGAGCTGATAAGGGAGATATCATCAAAATATGGATCCCAATCAACCGTTATTGCGATAGATGCTAGAAAGGTTGGGAGTAGGTATAAAGTATATATAGGGGGTGGAAGGGTGGAGACAGATCTAGACCCCTTTTCGTGGGCATCGAAGGCTGTGGATCTAGGCGCTGGTGAGATCCTCCTCACATCTATAGATGCAGATGGATCTAGGTCAGGCTATGATCTCGAGCTAATAAAGGGGGTTTCAAGCTCTGTCGATGTTCCAGTAATAGCTAGTGGGGGCGCAGGATCCCCTGAGGATATGGCTATGGCTATCACGGCTGGGGCTTCTGCTGTTCTCGCAGCATCGATCTTTCACTATGGGATCTACAGGATCTATGATGTTAAAAGATACCTAGCTGGTAAAGGCTTTCAGGTGAGGATCTAGATGCAGAGAGTAGAAGATCTCCTGAGAAACATAAACTTTGAAAAGGGAGGAGGTCTTGTACCAGTCATCGTTCAAGATGTCATTACAAAGGAGATCCTGATGCTTGGATACGCCAATCGAGAAGCCCTTTTAAAGACAATAGAAACTGGCTATGCACACTTCTGGAGCAGGTCTAGGGACAGGCTATGGATGAAGGGAGAGACATCGGGGAATCTTCTGAAGGTTGAAGAGATACTTATAGACTGTGATGGCGACTCTATAATCTATATCGCGAAACCCTCAGGGCCTATATGCCACACAGGGAATAAGAGCTGTTTCTTCAAAAGCTACAGGATTTCCACGACCCCTCTCCACCATAAATAGGTTTTGCCACATATCTTAGTATCCGCTGCATACATAGCAACTCAGCTACTCCACAGCAGGCTCCTCCATATATACTACCCCGTTGTCAGCGTCTATAGAGACTCTACCTCCTATTGGTAGTGGATATACATAGTGTCCATGCTCGTCTCCCCCGTGGCAGCATGGGAAGTTTATAAAGGATGGCGAGATCACATATCTCTTAGCCCTATCCACTATAACCTCCTCCAGACTCGGCGTTGGAGCCCTCACCTCTGGTTCTGGGAACTCGCCGAATATGATTCCAGATGCTCTCTGTAGATGGCCTCCGTAGGCTAGCGTCGTGAGGAAGTTATCCACTCTCCACGCATCCTCCCTTATATCCTCTATAAATAGTATTTTCCTCTCTGTGTTCACAGCATATCTCGTACCCTGTAGAAGTGTAAATATGATTAGGTTTCCACCGACAATCTCTCCAGAGGCTTTCCCAGGATTTATAGTTTTTGGGAATGGCCCGTCTTCCGGCGGTGCTAACTCGAGCACCTCTCCCATGAGGATCTTTATCGCCATCTCTAGGTTTTTCTGATACCTCCTCATACCTATCTCATCACCTAGCTTGGGGGTTGTGGCTATCATCTCGCCATGTATACTTACAAGCCCTATCTTTGAGTATAGGGCGTTTTGAAGGCTAGTAACATCGCTGAAACCTATGAAGGGCTTGGGATTCCTCTCGATCACATCATAGTCTATCAGATCCAATAGTCTCAGACCGCCCGCGCCTCCCCTAACACACCATATAGCCCCAACATCGTCCTTCTTAAACCCCTCAATAATATCTCTAGCCCTCACTTCGTCAGGGGCTGATAGATACCACCTCCTCATAGCATATTTGACACTTTCCCCAACTACGACGCTGAAACCCAGCTTCCTAAGGATCTCTATGCCAAGGCTGAGATTCATATTAGGATATACTGGGTAGCTTGAGGGTGCGACGAGATAGATCTTAGACCCAGGCTTTATCCTAGGAGGCTTTATCCTAGCCTTCAAATATATCGCCAGAAATAGTTTTGTAGAAGAGAATTTAAAAGCCTAGATAAACCTGGATAGCTCTCCAATAACAGATCATAGGATCTATGTTTTCATATCTAGAGAGCTTGGATCTTTATATTAACCGTTTACACATGATACTATCTCATCTGCCGCGGCCTTCAAAACCCTATATATTTCTCCTGACTCCTTCTCACCCTCACCCGAGTATAGCACTAGCTCCTCCCCTGGGATCCTTATTTCTTCGCGGGCCCTTTCTAGGGATGCTCTATATGCTATTGAATAGGGGAATGGGTCTACCTGCATGTCTCTATATAGCTCTCTATAGCTTCCGAAGTATATGGGTTTCATTGTATGCTTGTTTATGCATCTAATCAGCTCATATGCTTTGTTCTTGTTGAGGCTCCTCTCTATCTCTCTGAAGATCTCGTAGGGAATCCTTTCCCTCAGATCCCTTAGGATCCTCTCTCCCTTGACAGCTGTGGGCTCCAAGTTTTTAAGCCCTATATAGAGCTCTCTCCCTAGGATCTTGGTAAACCCAGGCTGCTGATCCTCAATGTCTAGATCTGTATGGTATATTGGGTAGAGATCTTCTAGGTTGTGGAGGGTTATCGTTGGAATTCCTGCCATCCAGAGGGATGGGGCGTCTGTATATGGGTGTCCATACCCTTCTAGCTTAGCATCAAGTGGAACGCTTTCGAGAAGGGCTGTGAGGTGGTCTGGAGATGTTGTTGAAACCCTTATAGGCTTTCTAAAAGCTGTATCTATAACTATTGCCAATAGGATTTCCCCAGCATCTATCTCTCTAGCATATATTCTGGATCCATAGCCCCAGTACCAGGCAGACATGTTAGGATCTCCAAACTCCTCTGCGGTAAAGCTTACAAGCCTTATATCGTGTAAAGCCCTACCTGTTTTAGATGTTTGGAAAGCTATCTCTAGGAGGGTTTTCACAGAGATCATGTTGTCTCTATAGCTGTTGAACCACCTATCGTGGTGGGCAGCAACCAAGATAGAACCCTGCTTTTTACCGCCTATCAAGCCTTCCACCGATATGCCTCTGGAGGGTTTGATCTCAGCAGCTAAGCTAATCTGTATCCTCTTACCAACCATCCTTCTAATAAGCCTCACACCATCCTCAAGCCTTATATGAACAGCCGGTATCTCTGGGCTAGATCTATGGTTATATCCATAGCTCCACACACCGCTCACAACTATCTTTCTAAATCTGCCTGGATAGTAGTCATAAAATATAACTGCCTTGGCACCCCTTTCAAGGGCCATGTTATAGATATTCCATATATTATCTGGAAAACTTGTTGTAGAAGAGATCAGGATCTTATCGCCGCAACTCTCTATATCCCCGGTTAAAACCCCCTCAACATCTCCACCCACAGTCGGAGGGATAGGGACACATTTGATACCATTAACATAGCATTTGCCATGGAACCACGAAACAACATCTACACTGTAGAGCCTTACATCAAATCCGAGCTCCTCAAGCCTAGTCCTCACCGCATATACATCCCTCAGCTCGGCCTCACTACCAGCTATAGCATCCAACTAAATACATCCCAGCTCTATAGTTTAACACAACATTTAAACATCCACAACATTTGCCAAAGGATCTTAGGAAAACCAGGATCTAACACCATATCAGAAGAGCAAGGTCCCACCCATTTATAGTCATGAGATTCTGGAAGAGCTGACCCCTCTCTCTAAGTTCTATAGAAGATCTTTTTGCCGAGGTCTCCAGCTCATTACCCTAGCATCAGAGACGCAGGTTTAATCTTACGTATCTATCATACATATTATGTATAGCTAGAGGATGACCCCGATGTTCACATATACCGCTATCATAATCGAGAATACCAGAGTATATAGAGCTTATAAATCTCCATCCCCGCCCTAAAAGGTGAGGCTTATAGTTATAATGGCTAGGATCTCTACTACTAATCTGATATATATTAGAAGCCTTAGTGTCCAGTTAGATAGAATCTAATCATTGTTATAGCTGAAGACATATTTTCTTAAAGATCGAAGTTGGATTGGCGGGGGTATTTCCCTCCACATTCTAGATATCCATAGAAACTCTCCGTTATGCTTAAATTCCACCTAATGTTTTTAATAAAATTGGAAAAGGAGGGTAAATGGTCAAAGATGGGGGATAGCTCTGGGGAAGAAAATAGAAGTACCCGGTTTATACAAGGCCTAGTACTTGAGGATAAGGATTCGAGGATCATTGGGAAGCATGTATATGCCAACCTATACGATCCAGACCCAAGATATATATCTAACGAGGAGATGCTTAGAAAACTAGTTGTTGAAGCAGCTGAAAAAGCCAACATGCACTTGGTAGAGGTTAAGTCATGGAGCTTCGGTGGGAGGAAAGGCGGTGTCTCTGTTATAGCTCTTATAACGGAGAGCCATATATCTATACACACATGGGTTGAGTACTCCTATGCAACGGTTGATGTATATACATGCGGTGATCATTCGGATCCCTGGAGGGCTATGGAGTATATAATAGAGGTCCTCAAACCCAAGAAATACTCCATCGGATATGCTAATAGAACACAGGAGCTATAGAGATCTCTTCCAAGCCGGCTATTTTTGTTCATGTTTATCTTTTTACCCAATCTCTATTTTTTATTTGAATCATAATATTCGGTCTATGCATAGAGAGTCGATCGCTATTCCTAGAGATTCAGATGTTATCATAGAGACCACCTCGGGATCTTTGAAGGGTATATAGCCCACAGCCTTGAAGCCCGTCTCCCTAATAAATCTTATATCCCTAGGCGAGTCGCTTATAACCACCACCTCCTCCCTGGAAACACCTAGTCCTCTGTATATGTTTGCTAGATACTCATATAGATCTCTTTTCGTAGCTCCCGGCCATAGATCTCCTGTTGAATATACCCTGATAAGCCCGGTTGGAAAGCCATAGCTCTGGAGCTCTTCCATAAACATCTCAGCCCTCACCTCCCTCCCAGTCACGATTGCCGTTATATATCTTCCCGAGGATGTTGTGAGCAGGGTATTTGAGCATGGCATTGGCCTTCCATATCTTCTATTCTCGAGGTATTTCATCCAAACGGCTTTCCAGAAGTACCATCTGGCCATGGGATCGCTTGGTCTGGGTAGCCTCTCCTTATAATATATCTTCATGAAAGCCCTAGGATCTGTATCTATATCTATATTCCATCCATATTCACTCCACACGTTGGAGATAGCTATTATAAGCTCTTGCGATGTATCTACAAGGGTCATGTCTAGGTCTATGAATAGGGCTTTAGAGCTGGATAAGATCTTCCTAACCTCCTCCAGACCTCTGTCACCTGCTATCTAGGCTCACCTTCTATAATATTGAAAGGGGTGTTATAGGGGGTTCAGCGAGCTCCTAAGACATCACTGCTCAGAGACCGCCACACACATCATCTCTACAGAGACCGCCATAGTAATATATGTTGAGAAGCTTAATAGACATTGTGTCTAAGAATATGGCTCGTAGCCATAAATGTATACACGCCCCCATATCTTGAGGGGTTCGGGTTTCATTGGGCTTGATATAGCTTGATATCAAGCCCTCTTCCCTTGGTTTCATCGCCCTCAGGATCCCATTTCATCGGGAT
>JAVVGG010000013.1:0-19684 GCA_032249275.1 Desulfurococcales archaeon | reverse complement strand
AAACCCTTGATCGCCTCTATAGCAATTGGGATAATCGGGTCACCTATAGTTGTAAAACTTGTGAGGGGAACCGTTATAGGTATTATGTCCAGCTAATTAATAGAAGTTGTGAGAGCGATAGGTGCTAGCAAGCTATGGATTATGCGTAAACATCTGATCCCTCATTCGGCATCAATATTGATCACATAGTTCACATTGACACTTAGCACCGCTATAATACTCGAGTCTGGGCTAAGTTTCTTAGGTCTCAGCACTCCACACCCTATCACTAGCCTAGGAGGTATTGTAAGATATTGTAAGAGAAGGTTTTCTCTATTTAGATAGAGATTGGTGGTATGCAGCATTACCCTCAGCATTTTTAGTCGCCATTATTATGTTGATAGATCTGATTGGCGATGGTCTTAACGACGTTATAGATCCTAGATTCAGAGTTTCTAGAGAGAGCGCACGCATGGCCTAGCTATATTGATCTCTACGTGATTACATACTTATATCGCGTCTATCCCATCAAAGCTTAAGCTCGTCTAATCCGCAAGTGATCCCCTAGGCGTGTTTAGTACTATAGCTAGGAGCTTAAGCCCTCGAGGATACCCTCGAGGATGGGGAGAGATCTGTGGGTTAACGCAACTCCATCAGGGATCTTAAGCCCTTATACTGCTCGGATTCATAAAAATTCATAAAATAGGAAGTCTAGCTATATAGCTAGAAAGGATCATAGCAATGCTGGTAATCAGCCTGGTTTATTTAGAAGGAGGGTATTCTATCCCATATAAATTTAATTACTTCATCGTGGGAGGGCGCTTCGTGAGAGCCTAGTCTCATTATCTTAAGAGCCGCTACTGCACTAGCATATATAGCAGCTTTTTTAATTGTATATCCTCTCAACAGACTCGTTATGAAGCCAGCTGCGTATGCGTCGCCTGCTCCTGTAGTATCAACTGGATTTGTTATTTGAAAAGCTGGTATGTATTCAGAAGAATCTTTAGTTCTTATGTAAGAGCCTTCTCTACCCAATTTAATAACCACGATTTCAGGGCCTAGATCTTTTATTATATCCGCAGCTCTTTTATAGTCATTTTCATTAGTTATGTAATAGGCCTCTTGGCTATTCAATAGAACTATGTCGCTTATCTCGAGAATCTTTTTTAACTCTGATAGGCCTCTTCTGGATAAAACCCTCCCAGGGTCCCATGAAGATGTTAATCCATATTTCTTGGCTAGCTCGAGAGCCTTAATCGATGTATCTATTCTTAGGCTGGCTATATGAATGTATTTAGACTCCTTAATCAGATCCTCATCTATTTCTTCAGGTTTTAGATCCTCTGCAGAACCTTTGTAGCCATACATTGTTATCTCTCCTTGAGGATCTATAGCCACTACACTAAAACCTGTATCTCCTAGCGAGATTCTAAGGCCTTTTATGTCTATACCTTCCTTCAGTAGCTCATCAACTATTATCCGCCCAAAGCTATCAAAACCTATTTTAGCGATTATCCCGCTATCCATGCCTAGCCTCTTTACAGCGATCGAGACGTTCACAGCAGATCCTCCTGCTCCCCATTTAGTTCTCAATATGGGGCTCTCCTGATCAGGCTTTGGAAACTCGCTAACCTTTATTCTTATATCGACGAGAGCATGTCCAACAGCTATTACATCTATCCTCTTTTGGAGATCCTTCATAGCGTCTCCCTTTCATATAGTATTTATAAAATATTTACTCAACTAGTTTCGCTACTTCTTCTACTTCTTTATCTTCATGAATAATTAGTTTTAAGGCTCTAATCATTGCTTTGGGATCCTTGTGCTGAAATATATTTCTACCAACAACAGCTCCGTTGGCACCTGCTCTCATAACTGACTTAACGTCTCTCAAGAAATCCACAGGCTTCTCTCTAGTAGCCCCACCACTCATAAGTATAGGTATTCCTGCAGCTACCTTAACTACCTCTCTAAAACTTTCTTCCGAGCCCGTGTAATAAGTCTTTATAATGTCAGCCCCGCTCTCTATAGCAGCTCTCACACCATATTTAACCACTTCTTTATCATACATGTTTTTTATAGCAGAACCCCTCGGATAGGCTAATTGAAGAACCGGTAAACCGAATCTCTCAGCTGTAGATCTTATAGTAAACCAGGTGTTAAGCATAGAGTCTTCATACTCGCTGCCCCAATAAACAGTTGCTGCAACAGCATCAGCACCTATAGCTACCGCGTCTCTCACGTATCCAAAAACGCTTTGCAATAGTCTCTGCTGCTCTGGCCTCAGATTCGTTTTACTAGTTAACTTCATAATTAGAGGAACACGTCCACCCCATATATCATATGTCATTGATGCTATACCTAGAGTTGTCATTATAGCGTCTACCTCGACCTCGACCGCTTCACGAATAATCACCCTAGGATCGATTTTCTCTTCAGGAAAAACTTTAGGGCCATGTTCTACTCCATGGTCAAAGGCAAAGATCAAAGCTCTATTATTCCTCAAAACTTTTTTTAACCTAATTTCCCTCCCAATCTGATTCAAGCTTTTTCTCAAATAGTATCACCTCTTGTATTTTCCAGTTCAATTCAAATATAAGAGGTAGTTGGAGGGTTAAAAACGCTATAGATGAAGCTGTCTTTGAATATTTACTATAGGTTAGATCTGCCCTTTATTCGTAATGGCAATATGATAGCTATATTTCTTAACATTCTGCTTCACGGGCCATAAGATTTGTTAAAAAGCCCCTGATGAACATATAACCACCATAAAAGCCATTGTGAGATTAGCACCTAAAGGGCATGGGCAATTACAACTGGTAGTCTCACCTTTTAGGGCGGGGAGAAGGTCAGCGTATATGCTTATAAGCGCTTTAGTTCATTTATGAAGGTGAGATGATGCAGGGAAGATATGAGGAGGTCGACTATAAAAGGGTTTTGGAGCTCTTAAAACAAGGCGGGTTAATAATAGATGTTAGAGAGCCGAAGAGCTATGCAAAAGAGCATATAAAGGGGGCTATAAATATACCTGCTAGCGAGATAGAGAAGAGATTACCAGAGATACCGGCAGACAAACCGGTTATAGTGTATTGCACAAACTATTCGTGCACAGCCTCCCTTGTAGCTGCTAGAAAACTCGCAGAGCTTGGGAGAACCAATGTATATAGGTTCGTTGGCGGGCTGCTGGAGTGGAAAACAGCTGATCTCCCCACAGAGTCGTCTGCCTAGCCCCTTCCAAGGGATTTTACGAACTCCTCATATGCTTTTTTAACCTCTTCTACAGCCGCTTCATCCTCTAGAGTGGTTATGTCTCCCAGCGGTGATCCCATGGCCACAGCTTTAACAAGTCTCCTCATAATCTTACCACTTCTAGTCTTGGGGAGCTTGGTGACAAAGAATATGTTGCTTGGAACCGCTATAGGGCCGTAATTGCTTCTAACCCACTCCTTCAGCTCTTCCACAAGCTCCTTGCTGGGCTGATAACCCTCCTTTAGAACAACATACGCTATTGGCACCTCACCCTTAACAGGATCCGGCACTCCCACAACGGCTGCCTCTGCAACCGCTTTATGCGATACCAAGGCCGATTCTAACTCATATGTCCCTATCCTATGCCCGGCTACCTTGAGCACCTCATCAGCCCTTCCGATAACCCATATATATCCATCGTTATCCCTCACAGCATAGTCTCCTGTGAAGAAATAGCTCTTGCCAGGTATTCTCTCGAAATATATCCTCCTATATCCCTCTGGATCACCCCACATACCAGTTGGCGGAGCTGGCATACCAGGGAACGGTCTTTTAATAACTAGAAAGCCCTTCTTGCCGGGCTCTACAGGGTTTCCACTCTCATCAACGACATCGGCATCAACACCTGGCAGGGGCGGACCATTGGTTCCAGGCTTTATAGGAACCAGGGATAGGCCTGGGGCAATGCTTATCAATATCCCCCCTGTTTCCGTCATCCACCAAGTAGATCCTGTGGGGCATCTCTTCTCACACACAACTTCGTAGAGCCACCTCCACGCCGAGGGGTTTATAGGCTCTCCAACGCTGTGAATAAGCCTTAGAGTGGATCTATCGTGTTTTCTCACATACTCATCCCCATATCTCATGAGCATTCTCACAGCAGTTGGTGTTGTATAGAGTATGGATACTCCGTATCTCTCCACTATTGACCACCACCTATCTGGGGCAGGATAGTCGGGGGCCCCCTCGTAGAACACGGTTGTTAGTCCCTCTATTAGGGGGCCAAATACTATGTAGCTATGCCCTGTAACCCAGCCTATGTCTGCTGTGCAGAAGTATATATCATCGTCTCTCACATCGAAGACCCACTTCATAGTTGCATGTAGAAGCACTGAGTAGCCTCCGTGATCATGTATAATTCCCTTAGGCTTCCCTGTAGTGCCTGAAGTGTATAGAACATACAGTGGGTGATCGCTTTCAAGTCTCATAGGCTCTATATATGCATTAGCTGGAACCCCTCTCAACAGCTCGTCAAGCCAGAAGTCCCTCCCATCAACCATGTTTACATTGAGGCTAAGCCTTCTCACAACAATAACATTTCTGATGCTGGGCACCGATTCAAGGGCCTTATCAGCTATATCCTTTAGCCTTATAATCTTACCCCTTCTATAGAAGCCATCAGCTGTTACAAGAAGCGTTGCACCAAGATCCCTGGCCCTTATCGCCAGATTCTCCGCTGTGAAGCCTGCAAAGACTACTGTGAATATTACTCCAAGCCTAGCTGCTGCTAACATGAATATTGGAAGCTCTGGGATCATTGGGAGATATATAGCTATCCTATCCCCCTTCCTAAGCCCGAAGTTCCTTGAAAGTATATATGCTACCCTATTCACCTCCCTCCAGAGATCATAGTATGTTAACTTCCTGACCTCCCTGGGATTCCCGCTGCCATCAACAGGCTCTCCCTCCCATATATATGCAACCTTATTTTTCCTCCATCCAGCTACATGCCTGTCAAGAGCTAGATAGGATATGTTTATCTTTCCACCTGGGAACCACCTATAGACATAGGGATAGTCGCCCTTCTCAACGACCTTCTCAAATGGTGCGAACCAATCTAGCTCCTTAGCGATAGATGCCCAGAAATTCTCATAATCCTGTAGAGACTTCCTATGCATCTCCCAATAGCTCTCAACCTTTGTGTGCCTGCCAATCCAGTTAGGCATCTCTATCCTTTCCTCGAATGGAAGAGCCTCTCCAAGGATCTTTACCTCCTCACCCATATCCTACAAACCCCATCCACATGATGTATCTCATAAAATATATATTTAACTCCAAAAAAGTTCATAAATATATATCTAAGCATGAAAAGTAATCTGATGATCCAACAATAATAGGTTTTACATCCACGATCTCATTAATAATTCTATAATCAACCTCTTATATATATTCTTGAGATAGAATAATATATATTCCTAAGTATATATAGTATTATAAGTATAGAAATTACTATAAATATTATGTGTCCCTGGATACCCCCTATATCTACTTGATGCTCTAAGACTATCCTGTTAACAATATATGCTTCCAGAAATATGCCGAATATCACTAAGAGCATCGATATATTTATGCCAATTATTTTTTCCACATATGCCTTAGCTGGCGGATCCTTATCTAATTTATCTTTATAAGATTTCCATGTGAAATATGGTATCGAGAAAATGAATGCTGTGCTTATTATCACAGATAGTATTAGACCATATTGAAGTAGAAACTCTGGCAGATATCTTAGGAGGCTTATAGCTATATCTGTTGCAACTGCTATGAAGACCATGAATATAAATCCATATAGGAAGACCATTAATCCATGTGCTCTTACAGCTAAAACATATCTTACCCTGGATAGATATTGTCTTGCTATTTCTTCCACTTTATTAGGGATCAAATAGTAGATCCCCATGACAACTGTATTTTCAAATTTCACCGCTATTGAAGATATGATCGCCGATATAAGAACAACATATGTAGCTAACATAACATATGATGAGCCTATAAGCTTGGACTCATAGGCTTGAGAGGATATTATGATCCCAAGCTCACTAATAGATGTCATATATAGCGCAGCCTTAATAGATTCGTGTCTTTCAAGCCCCAGCATCCAAAGGGCTGTTGAGAAGGCAACAAACTTTATAATAACTACTATCATCACCAAAGCTATGAGAGCAGGTGTTATCAAGAGCTCTCCACCCTCCAGCTGTGGAATCACTCCTCCCAGCGAGGAGAAGTAGAGGAGGAGTCCCAATTCTCTGAGACCTCCCAGCTGAGTTATAGCTCTTCCGAGATCCACGGCTCTTGCTAATGCAAAACCTGCTATGAAGGTGCCTAGCAGCTGACTAACCCCGATTATTCCAAATGTAACGTAATATGCCAATGCAGCTGAAATCGCTATTATGGGTAACATCTCGAGATCACTGAGTCTTCTGCCAAGCATTTTAAAGGCATATACTCCTATGAGAAATGCTATGACTGCTAAAAATCCCACCTTTCCTATTGATAGAATTAAATCTATAGGGTTGGCTATATCCTTAACAGCTATAAATACAGCTAAACCGGATATCGCAACTGTATCCTCTATCACAGATGATGCAAGGAGAAGAGATCTTACATCCTCGCCAACCCTTCCATGGATAACCTTGTATAATATGCCAGTAGATGTATTAATAGCTATTAGAAAGAGTAGTATATGGCCTATAAACCCTAACCTAAGGATTGCTGAGACTAATCCTGTGAGGATATATATTAGGGACATAGATATTATCTCGATTATAAGGGCCTGCCTAAAGGATCCCAAAGCCTTTCTCCCACCGATCTCAGCGCCAATCTCGAATCCAAGTAGGATCAACCCAAGCTGCGCTATTAATGGAGAAACCTCTACAGGGGCACCGATCAATGATCCCAAGATCCCTCCAAGGATATAGCCAACTACGGTGCTAAAACCAACCCTCCTAAGGATCATAGCCATAGCTCCCGAGATGGATATTATGATCAGCAGCGATGTCAGAGGATCTACTATATCAGCCATAGCGCCCACTTAGTAAGAACCTATAACAATATTTATATTGGCTTTAGAAGTTGGAGAGACCGTTTTAAGAATTGAGCATTATTTTTATCATTGCTTATGACATTTATAGTGGTGGCTATGGATGGCAAGAATAACCTGGTATGGGCATGCGGCTTTCCTGATCGAGACCTCTGGAAAGAAGATCTTAATAGATCCTTGGATTTCGAACCCTCTATCACCTATAAGCATCGACAAGATCCCAGAACCTGATTATATAGTAGTAACACACGATCACGGGGATCATGTGGGGGACACGGTTAGGATCCTTAGGAGGAGTGTGAATGCGAAGCTTGTTGCTATCTATGAGCTTGCAGATCACATAGCTTCTGAAGCAGGTGCCAGGGAAAGGGCTGTTGGTGCGAATATAGGTGGCCCAATATCTCTTGAAGGAATCACAGTATATCTGACCCCGGCTATGCATAGCTCTTCAAAAGGATCTCCAACTGGGGTTGTTATCAAGAGTAGAGAGGATAGCATCTACCATGCTGGTGATACAGGAGTATTCAGCGATATGGCCCTTATAAGGGAGCTCTACAGCCCCAGAATTGCTTTGCTCCCGATAGGGGGGCACTTTACAATGGGCGTTAGAGAGGCTGCTAAAGCTGTAGAGCTTCTAGGCGTCGAGATCGTTATACCTATGCACTACAATACATTCCCACTTATTAAGGCGGATCCTAACGAGCTAGTAGATCTAGTACGTAAGAAGGGGCTAAAAACTGAGGTAAGGATCATGAGACCTGGCGAGACAATAACTGTGTAGAGAAGAGATGATGATTATATGCAGGAAATCTCTATAGATGAGTTCTCAAAGATAGATCTGAGGGTAGGTGTTGTTAAAAACGCTTCAAGAGTAGAGGGCACAAGTCTTCTAAGGCTTATAGTAGATTTAGGCCCGATGGGTGAGAGACAAATTATAGCTGGAATTGGCAAGTGGTACGAGCCAGATAAGTTAGTGGGGAAAAGAGTTGTTGTGGTGGCAAATCTGAAACCAAAAACAATAAGAGGATATATTAGTGAGGGCATGATCCTAGCGGCAGGCTGTGGAAAAGATGAGAGACCATTTATACTGACTATAGATGGGGAACCTAGCCCAGGCTCTAAGATCTGTTAGCAAGAGCAGAAGCAGATACTCGATGAATTGTATATATCGAAATAGGGAGGAATAATGCGAATAATCACCCTATGGGACGCTCTTCACAACTATAAAGATCTTATAGCCTCTCTAACAGATCTCTATAAGAAAGATCCCCTTCCTCCTCACTGCTACCTGGTCTATGATCTGGTTCATGAGTTTAGAAATATAGATATTATTCTGGGCGCTTCAAACAACGAGATTGAATCGTATATACTCATATGGAGAGGTCCAAGGCTATATGGGATTCATCTGTGGAGACCTGCTAGAGAGCTAATTTCAAGACTGAAGATCCAGCCGGATAGAGTGGCATATACACATCTATATGAGAATGAAGAAGAACACATAGAGCTGGTAATACGGAAACTCAAGGAGATCGGGTATAATAGGGTAGAGAAAAGAACATTCTATAATATGATCTGTACTGAAGATACATTCTCGCCAAACGATAAAGAGGAGCTAGCGGTAAGGCTTAGGCCTCATCACTCAGAGCTCTTCCTCGAACTCAGAAGATCTAGAGGACAAACTCTGAACCAGGAAGAGGCTAGAGAGATCCTTAAGAAGAGGAGGTATTATGGAGTTATAGTAGATGGAAAGCTAGTATCTACAGCGTCTAGGTACATAACGCTAGAGGAGATACACATGATCGGCGATGTATATACAAGGCCGGAATATAGGGGTAGAGGATATGCTAAGGCAGCAACATCGGCAATAACTAGAGAGGCCATCGTATCTGGGGCCATAGCGTCTTTGCATGTTGAAGCAAATAATGAGCCAGCTATAAAAGTCTATAGAAGCTTAGGATATATTGTTGCAAAGATCCACGATTGGATTGTTGCGTATCAATAAAAATCTCTATCTTGGGATGACTTTAGAGATGTCTAGATCAACACGGTAGCCAGCGCGAAATAGAATGGAAGCCCTGGTAAGATGATCTCACCTAAACATGATGTTGCACCCAGTTTTTCTCATATATAGCTAGTCTTTCGAAATATAGCTCTTTTATTATTATTTATAATATTGTTTGGTTTCACACTTAACATTTTTGATGAGTCATTCATCTAGGCCTACCTTATAATCCTCTTAAGCTTATGTATTGCCTCGAGAACGAGAGATCATTTTATATTTATAATAAAATGGAAAACCAAATATGGTTCTAAGATCTGCCGGCATAGCACATGGAAATGGGGGTCTATCTTTCATCCAAGGATTAGGGAACCATATTGAGAGAGACATATTAACTAGCATCTGCTATAAACAATAACGCTCGTTTTTGAATTTTTTATGCAAATATATGAAAGTAGGCCTATGAAGATCAATAGATCAAAAGCATATAAATTTGTAAATATATATTATCAGGGATATTTCTGATGAACCAGTACGAAATACTCTTGATCTCGATAGGTTTAGCTATTTTAATAGCAGGGATGGTAATGGCCTTTATACGGGTTAGAGGATGGCTAGCAGCGCTTTCTGTGGGGGGACTATGGCTATTTGGTATGGCCTTATATGCTATATATAAATATAGCGGTTTTTACTCACCAACTGGGGGTCTTGCCCAAAGTACCATTGCTCCTGCTATGACCACCATCCTTGGATTCTTATTATTCCTAGTTGGTGTAGGGATCTTCGTATATGTTTATAGGAGAATAAGGAGGTGATCATGGTGAGTAGGCCTGGGACGGCCCTGTGGTCTATAGGTATAGTCATTGCTGTTCTATTTATAGCTCTATTTGTATTTATAGCGTATGATATAGTTAGCAAGGGGATCTCTCCTGATGCAGCTAGTAAATGGCTTATAACCCAGCCCTTTGTAGTCCTTGGAAGGGACTTCTGGTTCGCTGTGGGAGGGGTGCTATGGGTTATCGGGACTATAGTGTTTTTCCTAGAGATCAGCGGTAGAACGGTCTCAGGCTTTAGAATCATTAGGCAGGAGCTTAGATGGGATGCTGTCGATGTGTCTATAACAGCTCTCTGTGCGGCACTCTATGGAGGAGCACTAGCAGCAACAGGGGGAATACCAATTATACCTGGATTCACATGGGTTAGGCCCGGAAATGCCTTGGCGCCTCTCTTCGGTATACTCTTCGGCGTTCCAGGAGCCCTTGGTGTTGCAATTGGCAACTTCATAGCAGATGCCCTTACAGGCTATCTAAGCATAGGAAGTATAGGAGGCTTTATAGGCAATTTTATAATAGCATGGGTTCCCTATAAATTCATGAAAGATCATTCGTTCAGAACGCCTAGAAGCCTCATAGAATATTATATATGGGGAGGCATTATAAGCTCTATATGGGTATCTCTCTACATCTCTTGGTGGCTAGATCTGTTAGAGCCTGTAATAGGGCTCCCAAGACCCCTGATATGGGGGTGGTTTGCCCCATGGGTTATATTTAACAACTGCATTGTAACTCTAACAATAACTCCTATACTTGGCTACATATTGTATCAACCGATCAAGATGAGAGGGCTTTATTGGAAAGATAGAGTAGCCATCAAGGGATAAAAGTTTAAGGGGAATTCCATGAGCCTAATAGGAGTTAGAGGTAGGATATTCACATTAGATCCAGAGAGACCCTTTATAAAAGATGGGATCGTTGTTTTTGATGTTAAGAAAGGTGTAATTGAGGATGTTACGAGCTATGAAAAGGGGTTAGAATATGGATTGGAAGAAGTTTTTGGATCTAGTAGAAGCCTTGTTATACCTGGACTAGTCAATACCCACAATCATATTCCAATGTATATCTTTAAGGGGATATCGATAAGGCGTACTGGGATATCATGGCTTAAAGAAATCTGGAGACTTGAATCATGCTTAAAGCCCTATCATATTTATGCAGGAGCTATAGCTGGGATAGCAGAGATGCTCTTAAACGGGATAACGCTATTTGGTGATATGTATTTCTATGAAGATGAGGTTGTGAAAGCATGTGAAGAGATAGGGATAAGGGCATCTCTCTCCCTCGGAGTTATAGAGTTATTTGAGGGGCCTCCCAAACATACGATTGAGGAATCTATATCATTTGCATCTAGGCTCAACAATAACGAGGGGCTTGTGAAAGGTATGATAGGGATCCACGCTCTATATTCCGTCTCTGGTGATTCCATTAAAATGGCTTCAGAGGTCTCTAGAGAAAGAGAGATTAGGATACACATGCATTTTGCAGAATCTAGGGACGAGCTTGAGATTGTTAAAAAACTCTATGGAACAACACCTGCTGAAGCATTGGAGATCCTAGGGGTTTTAGATACACAGCCTCTTCTAGCTCATGCTGTATATGTTAGCAATTCAGATCTCGAGATCCTATCCAGATATAAACCCTTTATATCATACTGTCCCTTCACAATCATGAGCTGGGGATCCGGTATTGCTAGAATAGCTGAGATGATCGAGAAGGGGATTAGGATTACTATGGGAACAGATGGCCCGGCGACCGCTGGTTGGATGAACGTACTCTTCGAAATAAAGGTTGCAATAGCTGCACAGGGATCTCTATATTCAACTCCCTATAAACTCCTTCCTCAAGATCTATTGAAACACGCAATAATAAACGGGGCCAAGGCGCTCGGCTGGGAAGATGTTGGAATAATTAAAAGGGGCTTCAAGGCAGATCTAGTGGTTCTAGAACCTATTATCCCCATTAGCATAGAAGATCCTGATGAAGCGTCCTATAGCCTAGTATATGATTTCGGATTATTCTCTGTTAGAGATGTTTTCATCGGCGGAAGACATGTGGTTTCAAATGGTAAGCTTCTCACTATAGATCTGGAGAGGTTATATATTAACATGGAAGAAGCTAGGAGAGATATTATGGATAGGTGTGGAAGACGATGAGCGAACTAGGACTCTATGTGGACAGAAAAAGCCCTATTCACTCTCTAGATCCTAGGGTTAAGATCTTATGGTTCGCTATGGTATTATTTTCCTCAATAGTATGTCAATTTGATGGTTCAGTGTCTTTCTTGATCTTTTTCTCATTACTCATAGGAATGATCATTGCTAAGCTGCCTTTAATGAGATTTTTATTAACATTCCTCTATAGTTCCATATTCTTCCTAGTAGCTGTTCTAATGTGGGCTAGCTATTATCAGAACACAGGGGAATATCTCTTCACATTTCCTCTTGCGGGCATAAGGATAACCGATGTAGGGCTCCTAGTTGGTACTGGCAAATTCTTTCTTATAGTAAACCCGGTAATTGCTATGAGCATCCTTCTCTCAACAGTAAAGCCATATGATCTTGTGCAGGTATCTTCGAAGCTAGGGTTACCATATAAAGCTGGCTTTATGTTCCTCCTATCGCTTAGAATGCTTACACTAGCTATAGCTGAGATCAGGAATATAATGGATGTGCAGAAGGCTAGGGGTATAGAGGTGGATTCCAAGAACCCTCTTAAAAGAGTCTCTAACATGATCCCTGTCTTCATACCCCTGATTATAAGGATAATGAGCCTTGCATGGGAGCTGAGCATAACCCTGATGGTCAGGGGCTTTGGATATTCGAGGGCTAGAAGCTATGCTTTCCCTATTCAATGGGGTAGAAAAGATACATTGGCATCTATATTAATTATAGCGATATACGCCTCTATAGCCGTCTATAAGCTAATGGGTTTCTCACTATATAGCCTTATTCCGAGATCGCTATAAGAGGGCTTCTGAGATGGGTCTTGCGATAGAGATTGAAGATCTATGGTTTAAATATCCTCTCTCCGAGGACTGGGTTTTGAAGGGTATAGATATCGATATTAAAGAGGGTGAGTTTGTAGCAATAATGGGACCCTCTGGATGCGGTAAATCAACGCTTCTCTACATATTAGCAGGGATCATACCAAATATGATAAGGGGAGAGATAGGGGGATCTGTAAAAGTGCTTGGAAAAGAGATCCTAAATTTACGCCCTGAGGAGATTGTAAGAAACATCGGATTTGTCTTTCAAAATCCAGATTCTCAGCTTCTAATGCCCACGGCAATCGAGGAGGTGATTATGGGTTTAGAGAATCTAGGTCTTCCGAGGGAAGAGATCCTGGCTAGGGCCTGGAATGTTATAAAATATGTAGGGCTTGAGGGGAAGGCTAGACAATCCCCAAGATCTCTATCAGCTGGCGAGAAACAGATCCTTGCTATAGCATCTGTACTCGCTCTAAAACCCAAGATCCTGATCCTTGATGAACCAACATCAATGCTAGATCACATAGGGACCGCCAAGGTCTTAGGCTTAATAGAGAGGCTCAAAAGAGAGGCGGAAATCACAACAATTGTTGTTGAGCATAGAATAGAATGGGCTGTTGAGGTTGCTGATAAAATTGCTATAATGAATGATGGGAGAATAGAAGCTTATGGAGATCCTAGGGAAGTATTTGGGAATCCTAATCTTATAAGGAAGATCGGCATTAGACCTCCCATGATCAGCGAGGTTTTCTATAGACTTGCTGAAGATGGCATAGAAATCCATAGAATCCCCATAACCGTTGATGAAGGTGTGAAAACCGTTAAGGAGATCCTAGGTGACCGTTTTGGATAAGCTTATAGAGGCCAAAGATCTATGGTATAGATATAGCCAAGGAAGCGATTGGGCTCTGAGGGGTGTTAGCCTAAACATAGTTAGAGGGGAATTTATAGGATTAATAGGTGAAAATGGGGCCGGGAAGACAACACTTGCAAAGCATCTAAACGGCCTTCTAAAACCCAATAGAGGCTTTGTAAAGGTTCTCGGAATGGATACTAAGAGAACACCCACGTCAAAGATAGCGAGGCACGTTGGTTATGTTTTCCAAAACCCTGATTCACAGATATTTGCGGCAACTATATATGAGGAGATAGCATCTGGTCTCAAGAAGCTGGGTTATAGTAATGAGGAGATTGCTGAGAGGATCGAATATGCTTTAAAAGCTGTAGATCTTAAGAAACCACTAACAATTTCCCCACATATATTGAGCTTTGGCGAGAGACATAGACTAGCAATAGCAACGATATTGGCTATTAAGCCGGACGTAATTATCCTAGATGAGCCTTTTGCAGGAATAGATTATAGGAGATCTCTGCAAATGCTCCAGATCCTCAGAAAACTAGTAGAAGAGGGACATTCAATAGTCTTAATAGCGCACGACCTACAGCTAATAGGTGAAGTAGCGGATAGGGTAATCGTTATGAAACAGGGGTCCATAATAAGAGATGGAGATGTTGAAGAGATATTGGGTGATATAGGCTTTCTAGAAGAGAACGGATACACACCGCTTCAAGTAACTGTGGTAGGGATTAGAACGGGGTTGGGGAGGTATGTAAGGGTTGGGGATATGGCTAGAGATCTGAGCAAAAGAATCAAAGATCGAAATCGAGCGATATGAAAGTATAAAGATATTATAGCTTATTGTAACTTGAAAATATAGGTGCAGAATTGGTGTGTCTATATATAGACAAAGTTGATCCTGGTAAAGTAATTATTTAAGATGTGCAGATAGTGGTAGAGTTTTTAGATGCCTTGAGATAGAATTTTTATTATTTATTAAATGAATTTAATGCCGCATCTCTCATTTATATCCTCGAGATCGCCTTCTACTAACAATATATCTCTGAGCCATATCTCTATATCCTTCCTTGCCATGTGATGTTCGACGATGCTCTTAGGCAGCGTTTTTAAAGCATTGAGGAGCTCTATATAGCTACATGCTCTTACACCGATATAGAGTCCTCTTTGATCTGTGAAGTAGAAACAATATTTATCCAAGGCTTTGAATTTTTCCAGAAACACACATATATCTTTTCTGGCCATCTCAACTATATATCTAGCAAATATATCAAGAGCCCTTAAATATGTTATCTGAGCTCTATAGGGACTCCTATATGGGTTGAAATAGCTGTGAACCTCCCCTGCAGGGCCTGTCTTGGTTGCCTGATAATAGAAATGATCCGTCATGGAGAAGAGTCTCCATAGTCTGAGGACTTCTCCGCCAAGTGCTCTTGCATAGCTATAAAGACTTTTTAGCCTTTCAAGCGCTATCTTCTGAACCTCGTTGCCTATCCACGCCGATAGATCCCTTTCATCCGCCCAGCTTATAGTATTCCATGGCGGTACATCGTATACACCCTTAACTCTATTCATTGTAGCTGCCTCTGTAACTGTTGAGAATTTGAGCCTTGATCTTCTTAAAACCTCCCTTGGAAGCCATTCTAAGAATTCATAGATCCCGGTTTCTGGCCAGTGGTGCTCTCCGAAGGTTTCGTAATCCATTGCTATAAATACTAGATCTCCAGGAGAGGCTTCAAGCCATGATGCGTATTTCTCAGCTGTTAAGGGATATTGATTCCATGTTCTGAGGCTAAATCTGAAGCCTATATCATCGCTTAGCCTATAGTTTCTAATTAATAACCTAATACTGCAGAGAGGGTTCTCATAGACATAGTTATATCCAGCAAAACCCTGTATCCACTCAACTCCTTCTGTAACAACTGCTTTGAATCCCATAGAGGCTAAGATGCATCCGATATCGTTGTTATATATGAACTCGCTATTCTCAGCAGATGTTGGTCTATATCCTATCAGCTCATCTAAGATCTTAACATGCTCCCAAACCTGTTCCATGAACTCATCTCTATCTATAAGCCATGCTAGTGAGTGATAGTATGTCTGAGCTGCGAACTCGACCCTCTCGGTTTCAGCCATCTTCCTCATAAGCTCTAAAGCCTCAGGCGCCCATCTCCTCATAAGCTCTAGCGTGATACCTGAGACGCTAATTGTGAATTTAAACTCTGGATTCTCCTTTAAACCCCTATAGAGGATCTTTGAGGCTTTTATATATACCCTCTCAGCGACTCTTTTAAACACCTTTTCATTGAGATCCCATTCAAAGAGCACATTAGGATCCTTTATGTCTAGGCCTGGAGGAACATCTACTAGAGGGGAGATCCTTATAGGTTGATGGATTTCAAAGAAAAGGACGATATCCAATATCACATACCTCTAAGGAACTTCCCTTTTCATAGGATATATTTAGAAAATGCTAGGCCAGCTTGTCAAGAGCTTCGACCCATAGTCTCATCCTATCTACCTGGGCTTCGAGGAATTTTCTGTGAAGCTCCTCTCTAAAATTGCCGAGTCTCTTGGCTATGTTATCTGCTAGCTCTATATAGGCGTCCGCATACTTTTTACTACCTATCTCTGCTTGATCTACTATTTTCCATAGTGTCTCGTTTATTATCATTCCCTCAAGCTCTGCTCTTAAATCCTTCCACACAGATCTAGGTCTCTTAACATGTCTCGCAGCAGGGGAGCCAATACATATGAGATCTCCTACCCTGTCTGCGATCTTCTTCAAAAAGATCCCAGACCATATATCATCGAATCTATCTATCCCCATATATTTCATATAGAGCTGGTAGAAGGCCGGGATTATTTTTCTCGAGAATGATGTATTCATAGAGCATACTGCAAAGTAGTTACCCTTAGCTGGGATTATCCTCTTCTCAGTTATAGAGACAGAGCTAACCCTAGCCCTTCCATCGAGACCTCCTAGGTAGAGTATTGTTAAGGCATCTAGATCCGGGTGGCCAGTCCAGAGCCCCATATTTAACACACACTCGCTATCGGCTATTCTAAATCTATAGCTCCTGACCCTTGTTGAAGGATCATATGGATGTCCTCTTGGAAAGAGATCGATTTTTGGGTCTAGAACTAAAAAGTCTATGGTGTTAATCCATTTTCCAGGTGATTCAACGTATTTTCCATTTGTAGATCTTAAATTCGATATATGATCCCTAACAAGGCTATATCCATTTTCTGGATATACATCATCATCAAGCTCTAACACGTAATCAACGCCAGCCTCATAGGCTAGGAGGAATCCATAGCTAGTCTCTGCATGAGATCTCTCTGGTATGAGAGATAGATATCTCTCGTAAGAAGATCCATACCTAGTTCTGAAGAAATTTTCTCTCTCCTTAGGTCCGTGGAACTCCACATCGAGATCTCTTAGAAGCCCCCTAGATTTACTTCGAATTAGCTCGTCCCCCTCATCAACAACAATTACCTTTTCAACCCTCTCTAAATCTCCCCTTACATAGAAGCTCCATATATTCTCTAAAACATATATCGATGCCGTAACAATCCACACCTTATCAGGCATCAGAAACCACCTACATCTTACACAGCGATATAATCATTTAACTAGCTTTGACCCCGTCTTAAAAGGGCTAGGCTTTTCAGTTATAAACCTAAGGATCTCATTGAAGAACTTTAAACGAGTTTTGAAAGCAAAGCTTCCAAGTATGAGAAAGCTCCTATCTATCGCTTCTAGATCAGATTTTGCTGAGAAGAACATGCCTCTGCTAGGACATGTAATACATAGATCTTGGAATGTTGGAGCGATAAAATCCATAGATCTGCAGACATTCCCCATACGATCATCGCCTTAAATAGTACATTGTAAAGCCTAATAAAGCTTACATAGCTCAGGAGGTCTGTGCTCTAACCTTATTTAATGAAGGCTTTGCCCCGCAGAGTAGAGATTGCGAAGACCTATAAGCACTTTTCCTTAATCCTCTGAGAGCCTTGGCGAGCGACCCTCAAATAACTACGATACATCGCCTTGCCTCCTCTATATTCACAAAACATAACCCCAAATTATTCAGCCCTATAGAGTGGAAAAGATGCCAGTAGGTAAAATTCTTTGGGCTGAACTCTTTTTCATGATAGTAGAGATCTTTTTATATTCTTTATTATTAATTATTGGTTTGAGTAGAGGTTTAGGGACAAAGAGAGTAAGTCTAGGGATAATGGCTAGGGGAAAGAGAAAGAGGGATAAGAAGTGGATGTGGATTGCAAAGCCAGGAGATAGGTGTTATACCCTCAAAGCAATTATCCAGGAGGGATTTCAGGGCATTAGAAGAGATCCTTAACATATATGACAGAATGTATGGAGATGTGCTCCCCACGCATCTAGAAAGATCATCGAGAGCTACTATAGGCTTAAGGATGAAAAGTACTACGAGCTAAGAGATATATATCTAAATATACCATCTCACTATATACATGGCCTATTCCGAGATGCTGTTGAAAGGGTATCCCCTCTAAGGAGGAACAAGGCTAGACAATACTCTAGAGAGATCTTTAATGAGATCGTTAAGTACTTAAACCCAGGGAAAAGGATCTGAAGAATAAGAAACTCGTGAGACTTCTATGGAGGAAATCCCGGGAGATGGCTCGGCATCAAATTGATCTAGAAATGATGGAGGGCAAACTAGTACCTAGGATCAATAGTATTAGCCTATGGCTAGTCGATGACCACGTATGGAAACCAGCAACCCCAATGAAGATCACTATAGATGGGGTTGAGAACATTTTCTTCACAAGCGCTGCCATCAATACCCATAGGGGCTGGGTGTATCTCGATCTAGAGCCTTCTAAGGAGTTCTACAAGCTACTGGCAAGAGGCTTTAAACCGACATCTCATGCAAAGATCAAGCTTGATAGGGAGAATAGGAGAGTAGCTTTCCACCTATCCCTCGAAAAAGAGGTCGAGATCTACAAGCTTGAGAATGTTAAGCCTGTTGATGTTAATGAGAATTCTGTAGCAACTCTATACGAGGCATTCGCAACAATCCTAGAAACAGATCTTGCAGAGACAACACTAGGCTATAGCTATAGGAAGGAGAGTATTCAGAGAAGAAATGGATCCGTAGCAGAGAAGCTAGAAAGGCTATGAAAAAGCTTAAGGAGAGAAAGAAGAAGGATTATAGGATGAAAACAGCAAAACCTAATAGTAAGAGACTCTATGAGGGTGAGAGGAGTAATAGTTGTTGAGAGGATCTCGGGGGAAGATATAAGGGTTATGATCGCTAGATATAAGAATAAACAATTAAGGCACAGGATATATCAGAGTGCTTTGAAGGGTGAGCTGAATGCGATAATAGATAAGGCTAGGGAATACGGTGTGCCGGTATTGATGGTTGATCCCAGGAATACATCTAAGATCTGCCCGATACACAATGCCTCGATAGAGTATGGAGAGGATAGAATAGGGATCTGCAGCAAAGGAGGCGAGGGATAGCATAGAGAGGTAGTGGCATTGATCAACCTCTATTTAAAAGCCCTCGAAGCCCTTTATAAGGGCTATGCCCAGAAGGGCTTCGGGTTCTTAAGCATAGATGGGAGCCCCATGCCGCTGAGCTCCCTTTGGGGGATGTGAAAGCCTCCGATGCCACAAGGCTAAAAACCCTGTGGATCAAGAGGCAAAGTAATCCAAAACAAAAGAATACCAACGACAATCAATAACCATCGAGGGACAAGCGGAGTGTGCCATATTGGCCAAGTTATTGTTCCTAGATCTAGATGGTGCCCTAGTTAAGATAAAGAGTTCTTGGGGATATATGCACAGCTACTTTGGATCATCCCAAGACGGGATATTTGAGAGATATTTCAACCTATATAGTGAGGGGAAGATAAGCTATCAAGAATGGATGAAGGCGGATATAGAGCACCTGCTAAGGAG
>JAVVGG010000012.1:0-20234 GCA_032249275.1 Desulfurococcales archaeon | reverse complement strand
TTCGCTATAGAATCGAAAGAAGACCTCTTTTAGCTGTAAGTCTTAAGAATGTTCTAGCTATATCTGAATTTAACTCCGTGCCCTCCTCTCTCTGGGTTAAAGTCTATCGCTGGGTGGCCTATGACCCAGCATGTGCCGCACGAGACACATGCAACGTGGTCGAATCTAACCTCAGCTCTAGCCACGTCTCTCCTAGTCTCTCTAATAGCCTCTGAGGCTAGTGAGCCGTTGCCTTTCAAGCCTTTTGATCTTCTGAGCATTTCGAGGTTATATCTATAGAGATCTCTGTATGATGCGAATATACCCTTTCCAGGGACTGAGATTGTGTAGCAGTTGACCGGGCATGCTGGTACCCATAGCTTATATGGATCTCTGTTAGCCCTCTCATAGTCGACCTTTATGTGGGAATATATCTTGTCCTCTTCATAGACTAGGAGCCCTGTCCTCTCTTGGATCCTCTGTATAGCGTCTCTCTCCACAGCTTGGTTATTAATAACCGTTGTCTCGCTCCTACCTAGGAGTCTGAGGATGAGCCTGTATCCAGGGCCGTAGAGGAGCCTGCTCTCGGATAGGAGGGAGTTCCTAGCGGATCTCCTAATATCTCTATATATGGGTTCCAGAAGATCTAGATAGACTGCCAGCGTCCTCTCGCTAAAGTCATAGTGCTTCCTAGCATATATATATGTTTGGGCAGCCATTATACCAGTCGCTATAGCCCTCCTCATACCATCTATAAGCCCGCCTATCTTGACAAAGGATCCGAGGGCGTCCCCGACCACTAGAAACCCGCCTCTCAGGGGCTTCTCGAGCATAGTCTTATGCCCCTTGGGTATGTTGTGGGCCGAGTATTCAACTAGCTTGGCTCCCTCGAGGTATCTCGACACATATGGGTGTGAGACCATCTCCTCCAAGATATCCAAGGGCTTCCCCACTTTATCTACTTCCTTCCTCACGCTATCGATCATGCTATCTATCGATACAACTATACCAACGGAGATCGTATCTCTATTGGTATATATAAAGCCCCCACCAATAGCCCCGTGTAGGAAATCCCCCATAACGGCTATGGCTACACCCTCACCGCTTTTAAGGCCAAACCTCCTATTTATCTCCTCCTCACCCAGCTGGTAGACCTGCTTAACACCGTGATACACCTGCCAAGGCTGTAGAGGCCCTCTAAGCCCGGCCTTTATAACTAACTTGCTCGTAACACCGCTAGCATCTATAACTAGATCCGCATACAGCTCCTCCCTATCAGTCCTAACCCCAATAACCCTGTCCCCCTCAAACACGAGATCCTCAACAGCTGTTGCTGTAACAACAATCCCCCCAACCTCCTCAACCTTTCTAGAGAACCACCTATCGAACTTAGCCCTTATAACTGTATAGTCATGTCCAGTTGAGATCCCCCTGTGGACGAACCTATCTAGCAAGGATCCCTCAGTTATCTCTAAAACCCTATAGGATCTAGCGTCTGGAGAAACGGATCTATATCTATACTCACCGGGATACGACGGGCTCGAGATCATAGCCAGCCTATATCTAACAACTCTCCTCTCCAGAGGCGCCTCAGACTCAAACTCAGGTATGAGATCGATTAACCCATATCCAGGTATATAGGAGCCGTAGAGAACCCCTCCAGTCACGTTTCTTTGCCCGGGAACCTTGGCCTTCTCTAGTAGAACAACGTCGTAGCCTCTCTTGGCTAGGTAGTATGCAGCTGCACATCCACCGGGGCCTGCGCCAACTACTATAACGTCGTGCTTATCAACCACCCTAGCCACCTCTACTCTCTATCTTCCTTAGAAGGGCCTCGTATAGTTTTGGCAGCGCCCTATATAGATCCTCTATTATTACGTAGTGAGCTATCTCGTGTATAGGGGCCTTGGGATCTATGTTGATCGATACTATATTCCCAGCCCTCAGAATGCCTACTCTATGCTGTATAGCGCCGCTGATCCCCGCAGCTATATAGACCTTGGGTGAGACAGTTTTGCCTGTCTGGCCTACCTGTATGTCGTGGGTTATGATCCCTCTTAGCTCCTTGACATCTGCGTGTATAAGAGCCCTCGAAGCACCCATAGCAGCTTTAACACCCAGCTTGTTCCTAACAAGATCTATTATCTTTCTCGCAAGCTCCACAGCCTCTAAGGGGTTCTTAGGGTTGCCCTCAGCATCCCTCAGGATTCCGAGGCCGAGACTCACTATCAGCTTTGCCTCTAGGAGCTCTGCACCTCTATCTTCTATAACCTCGTAGCCGAGGACCTTGATCTTTCTCTGGTAATTTGAGAGAGAAGGCTTATATCTATAGACCTCGCCCTTTCTACTAGGATCTCTTGGGAGGGGCTTGAAAGACCCGGGCCTTAGAGAGGCTATCTGGGGTCTATGCCTAGGCGTATAGATCTTAGCTATCCTTGTTGCGAAGTCAGGCCTTATCTGGGCCAATATATTTGTATATTTCTCCTTGAGAAGGCCGTGGTAGAAGTCCTCAACATCAAAGTCTATGTTATCCGTTGCAAGCCCGGTGACGAGTCTATATGCGAGCCTAGGGGCTAGATCCCTGCCGAGCTCGTCGGCCATGAATATGAGGGCCCAGGGCTTCCTCTCTCTCACAACCTCCTCGAGAGCCTGTGTATATGCGAATGGCTCATAATCAGCTAGATATGGGTGCTCCACGGCAACGACATAGTCGGCTCCATACTCTATAAGGGTTCTCACAACCTCCTCGTTCACCACATCGCTAGCCACTAGAGCGCCTACCCCCATATTGACCTTAGACGCGATCTTCCTAGCAGCTGCTATCCCCTCTAAGCAGTAGCTCGGCATGTTACCCTTTAGAATCTCTATGAATATCCAGACATCCCTATAGCTCTCAAGATCAGGTGTTGGTGGAAGCACATTTAGAACCTGCTGTGTCTGGGCCATCCCATCTAACCCCTCAGAGCATTTATAATCTCCTCTGCAAGATCGTCGTAGTCAAATATCTTCGCAAGCCCCTTAGACATGAGATCCCTTTTAACCTCCTCTGGAAGGCTATCCAGTAGATCTCCCTTCTTATACGGGCCATAGGTTTTATCTCCATAGCTCACCTTATCAATATCTTTGGCAGCAATTAAAGAGGATCCCACGACTTTCCTCACATATGGCCTCCCAATATCAACCCCAGGCCCGACAACCGTTGGAGACCCTGCGAGGCCTATGAACCTGGGGTCGGCCTTTATATCATCTGCATTGTAGATCTTTATATCCCTGTTCTTACCCCTATAGGAGTTTAGCAGCGACCATCTCCTACCGGATAGAGGTATTGGAGGTGCCGAGTATTCAACATGGATAGTAAGCACAGCTGGGATCTCGACCTCGACCACCTGGATCAGGTTGACAAGCTTCCTCCTAGCCACAATCGAGTTCCTCTCACCTATATACTCAAAATCGAGAACAAACGAGACATGCGGGATTGAGAAGCCGAGCTCCTGGGAGAGGGCTTCTGCAACCTGGGGCCCCACATTCCCCGTCTCCCCATCTGAGGTCTTCATACCGGCGAAGATCATAAAGCCCCTATAGATCTTATTCGCCTCCTCCCACAGGATCTTTGAGGCTTCCTCCCTCGAAATCTTACCCTCTGAGAGCATGTTTATAAGGGTCTCCCTTATGGAGGGCTTATCACTGTAGATCTTGTTTGGCAACAGATTCCTCCTATATAGATCTGCTGCGAGGGCCTCAACCCTTTCAATTGACTCCCCCACATCTACAGCCTTTGCAAGGATCTCGATAGCCTCCCTATGGATTGAAAGGATCTTCGAGATGCCCTTTGAAAGGGTATAAGATGTAGCCCAGGTATCTGATCCAGCCATCCTTTTATCACTCAGAATATAAGCCTCGTCAATACCGGAGATCTCTGCGTCGAAGAGCTCATTCATAATAGGTATTATCTTTGGATGCGGACCCATTGAAAGGGCTATCAGCTTCCCACCAACCCTCCTCCTCATATAGTCAGCAGCCTCGATAGTCTTCCTATCATATGGATTCAACACTATATCCATCTCCTCCCTCCTGAGGATACCCCCTACACTAACAACTCTAGTAGTATTTGCAGGCACACCCTTGACCAGGGCGAATACCAGTATATCACATCCCCTTTTAAATTATATTATACCAGAAATATATTGAGAGATAACAATATTGCAAACTGAAACCCCCACCTTTTTAGGGCGGGGGATGGAGACTTATAAGCCCTGTATCCTCTAGCACCTTTGATGATGTTATTGCCTGTGAGGCTCGGGGCTATGGATACTATCATAGCCTCAGAGGCATAGGTTAGCTAGAGATTAGCCCCGAGTCCCCCAAGAGGGGATAAGGGTAACAGGGTGGAGACCCCGGCAAAAGATCTTCTATAGAATTGAAAGGGGAGGAGGTCAGTATGAATATCCACTATATATGGCTAAGAGCCCCATTCTTAAAGGGTTATTCATAGTTGGCGCTCATACCGCTTGTCCCTCGATGGTTATTGGTTATCGCTGATATTCTTTTGTTTGTGTTGCTTTGCTTCTGACCCACAGGGTTTTTGGCTTTGTGGCATCGGGGGCTTCCACCTCCCCCACAAGGAGCCCAGCGGAAAGGGGCTCCCATCTACCCTTGGATCCCCGAAGCCCTTCTGGGCATAGCCCTCATATAGGGCTTCGGCCTAGGGTGCTCTGGGCATCATAGCATCCCGAGGTCTCCCAAGATATAGCAGAGATATCACCTAATCATCAAAATAGATAGGGATTGAATATTTTCCCACTACCATGAAAAAAGATACAGCTCTTTTATCCTAAGACTAGCTTTTGATCTCCTCCCTACCTTAAAGGGTTATGCTTTTAGTTGTAACATACAATGGTCTAAACTCATAACCTCAATCTTACGAAGTGGGGAGAGGTCGTATATACCGTTAAAAGTGGTTTAAGGGTTATCCTAGAAGGTTTTAATACAAGTTTCCTTATTAAGAGGATGCCTAGGTAACGTTGCGGCGAAAGTGCTCTATGTTTATGAGAACTTCCTACCCGATTCACCAGATTGAAGAGTAGAGTTAGTTGCTGGGTTTAAATATGGGCAGTTATGTACAGTCTTGGTAAATTGATGTTGTTAATGTAAGTTACCTTATTGACTAGAAGTGCTAAGAGATATAAGTGTTACTTAAGAAGATTTGTACGGAGAGGACGGTATCCAGGTTTAATGGAGGGTTCTTGGTTGTCTACTCTGCAAGTTAGACCGGGATTCATTAGGTTATCTGATGGATCCCAACTTGTACTTAAAATATTTATTATCGACGTGAAGGAGGCTGGATTTTCGCCGTTTGGAGGTGTTAACTTCGATATAAAGGTTGTTGGGGGGATTTCTACGCTAAGCGTCCCGGAGGAGCTTAAGAAGACTGTAAGCAATAAGAATCTAATGCCTCCTGAGCCTCCACGCGATGGATGGGAGATGGTAGATATCATTGAGCAGAAGCCTGCTGAGGCGGAGGAGGTGGTTACATCGTCACAGGGTAAGTTTGTTGTTAAGGTTACCGCTGAAGCTATAATGGTGGCACGTAATCTAGGGTATAGATCTACCCTTGGAGAACCCATCTACTGGGTTTCATGGGTATACAAGATCTCATGGAAACCCCTCAAGGAGAGCGAGGTGAGCTAGGATGGGTGCAATTTTACAACAGAAGACGGATAAGATGAGTACTGCAAGCTACATAACCCTATTTGAGACTATGAGTACTATGCATCCAGTAGAATGCGGTGGTATGGGAGTTAGATTGGAAGAGAGATCATCAACATTAGGTGCTCTACTCGAGGTTTCAATAGAATGGCCTGAGATTGTTAAGTTATATGCTAAGCTTAGGTTTGAAGGGGAAGCAAGGCTTGATGAGGATGATCGGAGGTGGCTTATAGAGCTATCTGAGGTTACTGGCTGGGAGCTGGGGGATGTTGTAGATGAGGTTAGGAATCTCGATGTAGACCCCTCAGAGCGGGTCAGCAGATATAGGAGGATGTTCGAACACTACTACGAGCAGGCGTTAAGGTATAAGGAGGAGGGTGATACGAGACAGGCTGGTGAGAAGATCTGGGGTGCAGTCCTAGCCTTAGTTAAACTCTACGCATCCCTGAAGAGAGCGTCTGTAATCCACTGGAGTAGAGGTAAGATAGAGAACTTCATCACTAATAACGTCGAGACCAGGTATAGGGAGCTCTTCAGAACACTAGTTGACAAAGCAAATGTACTCCACGAGCACTTCTACGAAGGACACCTAGACACTAGGAGCTTCGAAGAGAGGTGGGGTGAGCTTCTAAAACTACTAGAGAAGGTTAGAGAGATAGTATTCAAAGACCTACAATAAGCTCACACAAGAATATAACACCCTCCCCGCCCTAAAAGGGCGGGGTTTCAACCGTTGGAGTCTTGGGCGTTACCCCTCCTCTTAGGGTTATGGGTTTTAACCCGTCGTGTGCCACAATGTAGCTTATCATCTTCCTGATCTCAACTTTGGCTCTGGCCTTCTAGCTATGTTGTTTGATGCGCTTAGATCTGCGTTTATCTTCTTCATTATTTTCTGCACATGTATAGCCCTCTATATACCCTGCCATTAGCGTGTATTTCACCGCATATTGAGCATTCTAAGCTCGTATAATCCTCTGGGGTCATGTATAGTCTTATACTATATTCTTCTAGTGCTTCTCCAAGCCACCTGGCTATCCTCCTAATATTAGCGTTATACTCGTTGCCATTGCTCTGCGACATATACATGGGCTGTATCCTTTTTCATGGTAGTGGGGATGCTTTTATATTCATTTGTTATCTGGGCTTAAGCTTATATGTATTCAATCCCTATCTATTTTGATGATTAGGTGATATCTCTGCTATATCTTGGGAGACCTCGGGATGCTATGATGCCCAGAGCACCCTAGGCCGAAGCCCTATATGAGGGCTATGCCCAGAAGGGCTTCGGGGTTTCAAGTCTAATGGGAGTCCCTTTTCACGGGCTCAACAGCCACAGGTGAGCCCATAGAGATCCCCAGGTCACTGTGGGGAGATGGAAGCCCCCGATGCCACAGGATCAAAACCCTGTAGATCGAGAAACACAGCAATCCAAACAAAAAATATCAACGATAACTAACAACCATCGGGGGGACAAGCGGTAGTCCATATACACCTCCGAAACCCCTAGGATCCAAAGCATCTCTGTCAGGGATCTGATCGCTGTCCTATATAGATGCCTGGAGCCGCCTTGGGGTTTTTAGGAGATTTTAGAAGTGCTATAGAATCAACGTTAACTATGCTCTGTATTAACTATTCCAAATTGCTTTGCACAGAAGCTATTGGGGAAAGCACTTTTGTTTTTGCTCTTAAGCCACGGTATTAGAGAAATATTAAAAGCGATAATAATTATTCCGGGGGACTCTATATTCCACTTCGTAAGATAGAGAAGAAGGATCTAGATGAGTTCGGAGGCATCAAGGATCTGAGGATCGAGGGAGAAGGGTTCTTTAGGGTGAAGGAGTATATGGGTAGGTTCTATTTAGTAGATCCTGATGGAAATGCATTTATAATTAAAGGAGTCAACTATGTTAGGTTTAATGCTGATCTCTCGATAACCTATGAGACTCCTTATACAAGAAATATACTGACTAGATATGGTAGTAGAGATGAGTGGGCTAAGGAGACCAAGAAGAGGTTAATTGAGTGGGGATTTAACGCTTTGGGAGCCTGGTCAGACCCTGATCTTGGCCTCCCATATATGCTGAATCTACATATAACGCCTAACTACTATAAAAATAAAGGTGGTTACCTTAGGAGGAGAGTTCTCACCCTAGCCAGGAATCCAGATGTTCTTTGGCAGCCCTTCCAGACCTTCCCAGATGTCTTTGACCCTGATTTCGAGAGGATTGCTGAGAAGGTGGCTAAAGAGCTGGTTGTTCCAAAGGATAAGTATTTAATAGGCTATTTCACAGATAATGAGGTGGATTTCAGCATTGATACTATATTTAATGAGTTCATGAATATGCATGGTGACGAGCCTGGAAAAAGGGCCCTTATAGATTATTTCTCGAGGTTTTTCTTAGATATATCAGAGCTTAACAGGAAGTTGGGAACAAGTTTTAGGGGTTTTGAAGACATCCTAGACTATACTGCAAGAGAGTTCTCTGCTATAGAAATTAGGGCCGGGCCTGAGGGTAGGAAGGTTATTGCTATGCTGAAAAGAGGCTTTGCTAGGGAGGCTGCTAGGAAGTATGCTGAGATCTGTGTTAAGGCAATTAGATCTGCAGATCCAAACCACCTAATCCTTGGAGGCAGGTTTGCAGGGGTAAATGCTAAGCCTGTTATGGGATCCTTTGACATATTTGATGTGATATCTAACAACTACTATGGCGAGGATCCTCCCATAGCATACTTTGAATATATATTTAAAGAAGCTGGAAGACCTATAATGCTGTCTGAGTTCTCGTTTAGGGGAGAGGATACGGGGCACCCAAATACTAGGGGTGCGGGTATCGTGGTTGAGAGCCAAAGCTATAGAGCTCTCTACATAAGATCATGGCTGATCCCCCTCCTAGAGAAGAGGTTCTTCGTCGGGTATCTCTGGTGGGAATATATGGACGAGCCTTTTGAGGGTAGGAGACCGGATGCCGAGGACTCTAACTATGGCCTTGTAAACCTCTATGACGAGCCCTATGCAGAGGTTATCGAGGCATTTAAAGAAGTTAACAGCTTATTCCCAATTCCATGAATATAAAATATCTGGCTGAAGATTCTTTGGTAGCCCCCTTGTACCCAGACCTTGTGGGAAAAGTAGCTATAGTGACTGGGGGATCCCAGGGGGATTGGGGAAGCTATAGCGAAGAGGCTTATGCGTGAAGGATCTAGAGTCGCTATCTTCGATATAAGAGAACCCAGATGGGATATAGGTGATGCCCTCTTCCTCAAGGTAGATGTTTCGAATCCTCTTCAAATAAGGGAAGCGATTGATCTGTTATTCAAGGTTCGGGAGGATAGATGTGCTAGTAAACAACGCTGGAATCGAGAGCTATGCCTCGATCCATGAATGCTCGGAGGAGGAATGGGATAGGATCCTGGACATCAACCTCAAGGGATACTTCCTAACGTCTAAGTACGCAATACCATATATGCTCAGAGGCGGGGAAGGTGTCATCATAATGATAGCGTCTGTACAATCATTCATGGTTGAGAAGAGAGTAGCTGCATATGCATCGAGCAAAGCAGCACTCCTAGGGCTCACAAGAAGCATAGCGATTGACCATGCGCCCAAGATAAGGACAGTCGCTATATGCCCAGGATCTGTGAGGACACCCCTCCTCGAGTAAGCCGCAATGATGGAAACAGAAGGAGACGAGGAAAAGGCTAGGAGAAATATCGAGGAATGGGGAAAACTACACCCAATAGGAAGAAATAATAGAGCCGGAAGAAGTAGCCAACGTTGCAGCTTTCCTAGCATCCAACCAAGCATCAGCAATAACTGGAACGTGTATTGTAGTTGACGGAGAACTAAGCACAAAGCACCCAACAAGATAATAAATATTGCAATTGAAGGTCTCGGCCGATTAATGTCTATAAGCTCTTTTTTATGTTTCTGATAATCGCTATGATTCCTATTGAGGTGATTGCAACTAGGATTAGGATGCCTATGAGACCTCCTAATTCTCCGACGCCTATATAATATATAATTAGCATTATCTCGAGGATCAATGCCCAGAAGAGGATTGTAAGGAAGAATCTATTATGCTCCGCTGTGCCCAATTCTCATCATCGGCCTGCTTAGATATCGCTCCACTTCCTATAAAGTGTTGGAACGCTTTCTACAAGCTTCTTTGTATATTCATGCTCTGGTCTTTCTAAGATTTTGTCGGGTGACCCTTCTTCCACGATTTTACCCTTATACATAACAAGGATTCTATCTGATATATAGTAGGCTAGGCCCATATCATGTGTTATAAATAAGATTGATGTTTTATAGTTGTTTCTAAGGCTTTCGAAGAGCTTCACAACAGATCCTCTCATTGATGCATCTATCATTGAGACAGGCTCGTCGGCTATTATCACCTTTGGCTTTAAGATCCAGCATCTAGCTATCATGAGTCTCTGCCTCTGCCCGCCTGATAGTTGGTGTGGGTATCTACCGAGAACCTCTTCTGGATTGAGCCCGACGTATTTGAGGGCCTCCTCCATAGTTGATTTCCCCTCGGCACTTTTTGGATCGATTCCTACGAGCTTCAGAGCTTGTATTAGAATCCTATCGACTTTGTGGAATGGGTTATAGCTTGAATATGGGTCTTGGAACACAGCATGAACCCTTCTCCAATACTCCTTAAGCTCCTCTTGTGTCCTCAGATCTCTCCATACATCCTTACCTTCAAACACAACACTGCCAGATGTTGGCGGGACTAGCCTGAGGATTATCTTGGCCGTGGTTGTCTTGCCAGAACCGCTTTCTCCTACTAAAGATATTATTTCTCCTCTTCTAACGTAGAAGCTTATACCATTAACTGCTGGAATCCTCCTTCTAAATACAAATCCTGCCTCGTAGATCTTTGTGAGATCTTTAACCTCTAGCATGCCCACCACCTGGGTAGAGCCAGCATGCCACATGGTGGCCATTTTCTGCCTCGATCATCCTTGGTTCGTCTCTCCTACAGATCTCCATAGCAAATGGGCACCTAGGATGGAATCTACAGCCAGGAGGTGGGTTCGAAAGATCTGGAGGGAAGCCCGGTATAAATCTCAAGCCTCTCCTCCTTACCTCAGGTTCCGGTGTGAGAACCGATTCTATTAAGCCCTTCGTATATGGGTGGAGCGGATTTTTTATAATATCTTCTACTCTCCCCAGCTCTACTATCTTACCAGCATACATTACAATCATCCTATCCGCTATCTGTCTTACAGTTGCTATATCATGTGATATGAAGGCCAAGGCCTCTATAATTCCCTTGGATTTCATATCGAACATAGTCTTTACAACAACTTTCTGTGTTGAGACGTCCAGTGCAGAGGTAGGCTCATCTGCTATGAGGATTCTTGGCCTAAGGATCGTTGCCATAGCAAGCACAGCCCTTTGTCTCATACCTCCTGAGAGCTCAAATGGATATCTATCAACAACATCAGCTGGGAGGCCGAGACTGGTTAGGGCTTTTACGGCTAGCTCAACCACTGTATCATCGTCTATATCGTCAAAATGAGATCTCAGTATATCTCTTGCAATTCTTCTAAGCCTTAGGGTTGGCATCAGGGCGTTCATAGATGCTTGAGGCACTAATGCCATCTCCGTACCCCAGATCTTCTTTCTCAAAACATCCCTTGACATCTTCTCGAGATGTATTTTAGCCCCATCCCTACCTCTGAGAACAACCTCTCCCTCGATGAACCTTAGCGGTGGTGAGACGTTCATCATCAACACATTAGCTAGAGTGCTTTTCCCAGAGCCACTCTCACCAACAATTCCTAGAACTTCGCCACTATATATCGCAAGATCCACGCCGTCAACAGCCTTGATCTCCTTATGCCCCTTACCGACGTTCTGATAGTAGTAGGCCTTCACACCCGAGAGCCTAAGGATCTCCTCTACCATTTTACCCCCTCCTAAGCCTAGGATTAAATATTTCGTCTACAGCTGTGGCTATAATGAGAAGGGAAACCGTAGTAGCAACTATAACAGTCCCAGGCGGGACAAACCACCACCAGAGCCCCCTTCTAAATGCCTCCATAAGTGCTGCCCATTGAAGAGTTATACCCAGCGTAACCCCCTGGGTGGGTCCTAGCCCTATTATACTGAGCCCGGCCTCCCCTAAAATACCGGTATTTACATAGAGAACGAAGGCCATGAATATATAGGTAGCCATGTTGGGCATTAGATCCTCAAGAGCAAGCCTCAAACTTGAATACCCGCTCATCTTCGATAGGTATACGAACTCCCTTTCCCTGAGGCTCATCAGCTGAGCTCTTATAGCCCTGGCATACCAGGGCCAGCTAGTGATACCTAGGAGAAATGCTACAAACTCGATGCTTCTTACTTTGAAATAGCTTGCTATTAGGATAGCGAGGAGTATCGATGGTATAGAGAGAACTATATTGGTTATAGACATGAGGATCTCATCTATAATGCCTCCCCTCACACCCGCCAAGGTGCCTATAAGGGTTCCTATAGCCATAGCTATTAAGGCTGTCAAGAGGCCAACATAGAGAGACATCCTGGTTCCGTGGAGGAGCTGTGCAAGCAGATCCCTGCCATATGTGTCAGTACCTAGGGGGTATTGGGCATTTGGAGGTGTTTCAAAAGGACCTGCGAATGATAGGGGATCTCTAGGATAGAGTATAGGTCCAACGATGCCCATGATGAGGATTGCAGAGAACACTGAGATCCCTAGCGCGAGTCTTCTGTTACTTCTAAGGATCATCATATATTGAGTTGCAGAGGCTATAGAGACCATTTAGGATGTCTCACCCCCAACTCTTATTCTGGGATCTATTACAGCATAGATGAAATCCACTAAGAAGTTAGCTATATAAAGGGATGCTATTAGGATCACGAAGGCCCCCTGTATTAAGGGATAGTCAAGCGTTGAGAGACCTCTGAAAATAATATATCCCGTACCAGGGTAGCTAAACACCGTCTCAGTTATCAGCTGACCCCCCAGCACACCTCCAAGGGAGAGAGCTAAACCTGTAACTTGAGGTAGTAGGGAGTTTCTAAAGGCATATCTAAAAAGTATCTTATCACTTACGCCTAGCGCTTCGCTGAAGACCATATAATCGCTCCTAAGCTCGTAGATTGTGAGGACCCTCATCCCTATAGCCCAGCCTCCGAGAGATACTAAGACTATTGATAAGAATGGGAGCGCGTAGTGCCACAGAACATCAGCTATAAAGGATATTGTGAGAGAGGGCTCTAGACCCACAGAGTATCCCCCACCAGAGGGGAAAATCCCTAGCCTAATAGAAAATATATAGATTAGCAGCATGGCAAGCCAATAATATGGTATCTGAGATATTATGAATGATACACCTACTACAGATTTCTCAAAAGCAGTGCCCCTCCTGTAGCCGGCAATCGCACCCATATAGTTCCCAATGACCCATGCTACAAGAGTAGCTGGGACTAGGAGACCTAGGGTCCACCCTATAGAGGGCATTATAAGATCTACCACTTTTCTTGGATAAAAAGCTATTGACGTCCCGAGATCGCCTCGAAACGTCCTCGCAAGAAAGTCTAGGTATTGCTCCCAAAGCGGCTTGCCAACGCCGAACTCGTTCATCAAAGCTCTATATACCTCCCTGATCGCTTCTGGACTGGCTTGCGCCTGCTGAAAGATCTGCGTTAGAAGTAATGCTAAGGGATTGCCGGGGATACTCCTCGGCAGGATAAATACTATTGTTATAGCCACTATATATGTAGCTATGAGAAATACTAACCTAATTCCCAAGAACCTGAGAACCCTAGACGAAGGACTAGAGATCAAGGGCCATACACACTCCAACTAACTAGGTACCCTAATAGGGTTAAAAATATAATATTATAGGGAGAAAAACTATTATTGATCACCTACGCCTAAGTATATAGCCAATCCCTACTCCAACTACTAGAAGCGCGATTGCTATACCAATCGTTATAGGCCAGTTGATCTCTGAGACCACGCTTGTGGTTGTTATAGTCGTTGGGACAGACTGTGTTACATGTATAGTGAGCGTCGTTGGTTGTGCCTGTGCTGCTGTAGCTGTGACGGTAACCGGCACAGTTATGGTTATCACAGCTGTGGTTGGGGCTGGCTTTGTCACCCCAGGTTCTGGTGCAGCAGCGACCATGCTGAAAACCTCGCTGGAGGGAATCATGATCCCGCCTTGATCTATAGTCTTAGCCCATCTAGGTGGGCTTGGTGTTTGCCCCTTCTTAGCTATTCCAAAAAGTATGGGTAGATTACCCCCAGCCCAGGGGGCTGTTGGGAACCACCATGGGTTTTCGTTATTAGGCCATCCAACCCAGTATTTGGTGCTATATGCATACCAGTGGGCACCATAGAATAGGGGTATTGCTGGGAGATCTCTGTAGATTATCTCCTGCAGTCTCCCATATAGTTCCATCCTTTTAGCCGGATCTACTGTTGATGCTATTTCATCTAAGATCCGAGGTATATCTGGGTTATTGTATCTTTCCCAGTTACCTGCCGGGGCTTGTAGTCTAGGGTCTAGGACGAATCTATAAACGTTCCACGGATGATCATAGCCTGGGCCAGCGCTCCAGCCAATTATCATGTCATATGTACCCTCTACAATTCTATTCCACCAAACAGAGAAATCGGGGAACTCTGTTTTAACACCTATTCCAATTCTTCTAAGATTCTCAGCTATCATCTCGCACATGACCATCCAATCTGTCCATCCATAGGGGACTGAGATCGTGAATCCGTCGAGCCTCGTCCCATCGGGGAGCACTCTTATGCCATCTGGGCCTCTCTTTATTCCGGCATCATCTAAGATTTTGTTGGCTATATCCAAGTTTGTTTTAACTCTACAGTCAGGCGAGCCCCAAATCCTCTGACAAAGATCTGTGTTGACGAACTGTTTAAAAGCTGGCACTAAGTCATTTACCATTGACATCGAAGCCTGGATGCTATATCCGAAATAGGCTTTTTCAATCATGTCTGCATATGGTATAGCATATGCTATGGCCTTCCTCACAGCAGGGCTGGCTAGCTCTTTTCTCTTATAGTTTATGTAGAGGAGAATCACGCCTTCATCTACATAGTATGGCTTGCTAGCATACCAGGTTCTTATATCCTTGTCGAATAGCTGCCAAACAGATGGTATAAATGTCCCTGCCCAGTCAGCATCTCCCCTCTCAAATGCCTGGTTAGCTGATGGATTATCCTTGTAAATTACATGAGCGAGATACTTGGGTGCTGGTAAGCCAAATATATTTTTACCCCACCAATCATCGATCCTCTGATAAATCACCACAGTATCATCGTATCTGAGAAGCTTATATGGTCCTGAGACAACCTGCTTAGCGGGATCATCATTCTTCCACTCCTTAATCTTATCCCCCCTCTCCTGGAATATGGGCTGTATCACATGCTTGGGCATCGGGGTAAAGCCAAGGGCACATCCTATAAATGAGAAGTAGTTTACAGGGCTCTTGGCCTTCACCTCATATACTTTCTCCCCAGCAGCCTTGATATATTCGACATAGTCCCAGCACCCAGTTCCAGGGCCTAGCTTGACCTGCTGTGTGACGTAGTATGTATACTCGACGTCTTGAGCTGTTATCGGATTCCCATCGCTCCACCTAGCCTCAGGCCTTATATAGACTCTCAGAGTGACCTTATCTACAAACTCGAATTTCTGACCTATTAGTGGGAGCCATGCGTCGAAGAACCAGCTGTAGATAAACATAGGTACGTATAGGAAGAGACCCGCTCCCCATGTTGTCTGCGGCGAGTAGAGATTCCATGATGGCGGCGGACCCCACTGGGCTCCAATTACATATACTGTGTCTTCGCGGGGAACTTGCTGTGCTTCGACATGGAGACCTACTCCAAGCGGTATCAGTAGCGAGATAGCGATCAGGACGATAGGGGCTACTACGTAGTTATACTTGCTAACACCTCTCACCTTAGAATAACACCTCATGTATAGATAGTCTTATGAGACTTATAAATTTGTTGAACTTCACCATATAAAATTATATCTATATCTTGATTTAGCCGGTATATTTCACAGTTAATAGAGAAAGCTTGGAAACATATAATTTAAAATATACTATTATAATAACTTAAATATAACTATATTTATTTAAAATTTATATTATTAATATATTATAACTAAAAGTCTTGCTCCTTTAGGTGGGTGGAGTTTAGGCTTAGCATTGTTGCATTTACGCGATATAGGTGGGATGAATTGCTGATGATTAGATGCTTATATTTTCTGTGGCTTTTTATACTATTTCGAGGTAGGTTGCGCAGTATCCCGAGGACTATGTCTACGCAACATCCTGACAATGCTAGGGTTCCTGGCTGGGCTGCTGGTGAGGTGATCGAGGGCGAGGCTGAGGTTGAGGAGGCATATAGAGCGTTCTCTGTGCTGGGGATCCAAGAGGTTATGTGGGATGCTGAGGGTAAGGATGTGGATACCCATGTTGTTAGGAAGCTCCTCTCCCGATACCCTGATTTCTTTGAGGAGAGGGTTCTGGGTAGGGATGTCTTTATAACCTATAGGATACCTAATCCTAGAGTTGAGGGTGCTGAGAGGAAGGTTTTCTCCGAGACTATGGAGAGTATAGCTGTTTCGTGTGATGTTGCTCAGAGGTTCTATGGCGATGATGTGTCACCTATCTTCGAGGTGATCTTGCCCCTCACAACAAGCTATCATGAGCTGATATCTGTTCTTAGATATTATGAGAAGGTTATAATCGGTAGGGGGGATATAGAGCTTCTCGAGGGGGTCAGGGTGAGGGATCTCATTGGTGATGCATGCCCCAAATCGATCGAGGTGATCCCGCTTGTAGAGGATATGGAGAGTCTCCTTGGCATAGGCAGGATCGCTGCTGGATTTTGGAGGGTTGTTAAGCCACCATATATGAGGGTCTTCATAGCGAGGTCAGATCCGGCTATGAACTATGGGATGTTCAGCGCAGTCCTCCTAGCTAAATACGCTCTCAGCGAGCTTTCAAAGCTATCTAGGGAGATTGAAACACCTATCTATCCAATCATAGGAGTTGGATCTCTACCCTTTAGAGGGCATATGAGCCCTGAGAACTATGTAAACGTGATCGAGGAGTATAGAGGGGTATATACATTCACAATACAATCAGCCTTTAAATACGACTATCCAGAGGAGATGGTGGTCGGGGCTGTCAAGGCTATAAACAACTCAAAGCCAGGGGAGGCCTACGAGCTAGATCATTGGGAGGCCAGATCTCTCGAAAAGATAGTTAGAAAATACACAGCCAGATACCAGACAATAATAGAGGCCATGGCTGGAGCTATAAACACAGTAGCAAACTATATACCGAGGAGGAGGGCGAGGAAGCTCCACATAGGGCTATTCGGATATGCTAGGGAAGCTGGTAGGGTAAGGCTACCGAGGGCAATCACATTCTGCGGAGCCATGTATACAATGGGGATCCCGCCAGAGCTCCTAGGCATCTCAGCACTCGAAGAGCTTAGAGAGGAGGAGTGGGATTTGGTGGAAAAAGTCTATAGAAACCTAGGAAGGGATTTAGGGGCAGCTGCAAAATACTATAACCCCGAGGCTCTGGAGCTCATCACCAAGATCTTCGGTGTTGATAGAAGCATTGCAAGAGAGATCCAAAGGGATATCGAGTTTCTAGAAAAACAGCTAGGGATAAGGGTGGGAGGAAACAGCTATAGCGAGAGGAAACACTCATACTTCTCAACACTCTTCCTACTAGCACATAGAGAGGGCAGGGTTGAAGAGGCTAAAACCCATGTTCTGGAGATGGCTTTAATAAGAAGATCTATTGGTTAGCAACATCGGATCATCTGAAAATGCTGGGCAACTATATTAATGAATGCCGGCTCCTACGAGAACCGAAGAAGTAAGGATCCACTATAGGTTAGCGATCTCGAGGGTTTATTAAATCATGTTGAAAGGAGAGACCTAACAGAAGATCCCTGATTAGAGGGTTTATTAAATCAGAGTCTCTCTTTATTAGATATTTTAACCAATATAAAGCTTGGGTCCCGGGATTTGCCTAGGCATAGCAGAAAGGTTGCGATTATAACTGGTGGTGCTAGAGGTATAGGGGCTGCTATAGCCTATAGGCTGGGCTCTGAGGGTGCTAGGGTTGCTATATTCGATATAGATGGCGAGGCAGGGCTCTACAGGGTTAATGAGCTGAGGAGCTCTGGCATCGATGCCATTTTTGTGAGGGGTGATGTCTCTAGAGAGGGGGATGTGGTTAGATGTGTTGACGAGGTTTTAAAGATCTATGGCGGTGTAGATATCTTGGTCAACAACGCTGGGATCGGCTCTTCTGGGAGGCATCTCTTCGACCAAACCCTGGATGAGTGGGAGAGGGCTATAGCTGTGAATCTAACAGGGCCCTACCTATTCTCAAAGCATGCTTCGAGGATAATGGCTTCTAGGGGAGGGGGCGTTATAATAAATATAGCGAGTACAAGAGCCCTCCAGTCGGAGCCCAACACAGAGGCATACTCAGCATCTAAGGGAGGCCTCCTAGCCCTAACCCACGCACTAGCGATGAGCCTCTCAAGATATAGGATAAGCGTTGTCTCCATATCGCCAGGCTGGGTTGATACTAGCAGGTGGGCCTAACCCCCTAGAGAGCCTAGGCTATCGAGGCTTGATCATATGCAGCACCCCGCAGAAAGGGATAAGCTGGGTAGATGTAGAGTTATAGCTATATCTGGCACAGTTTCTCGGTAGATAGTGGGGATAAAAACAATGAACCACCATCTACCTCTCAACGGTCTCTCCGAGCCCGCTCACCGCAGTAGCTCACCACAGTCGCCCGATGGCTCATAGCCCCACGGCTCTCGTGAGCTCGGAGGCACCAACAGATATCAGATATATATCTCTGGGGTTTATAAGCATCAGCATACGTGAAAATAAGCATTACAAATGATTATAAAAACTGAAACAGCCCTCTCTACAAGCCTCTGCGCCTCTAACATTATCTCCCTGGGGTGGTGACAATGTAGGCGTCTACAAGCTTCTCTAGAATCCTTATGAGAATGGGTTTATGAATAGCCTCAGGACGAAGACACTTATAACGAATGCCGAGGATATTAAAATAACTAGCAGGGGTTTCAGCCGAATTGCGGCTTCACATCCCTATAGAACGATACAAGACCTGCAGCAGTAGCTAACCCCGGACCCTCTCTCTTCTTCCTCTTTACACTCAAATATCCTCCCTAAATAATTATAGCCTTAAAGGGCTATATTCTAATAGAGAAGACTTACAGCCTAACCCTATGTGTCTCTATACCACAGGATCTTTGCTTTCCTCAACTAGCTGATCTGACTGACTCCATATACCTTAGCTTCTAGTAACATAATCGTTTTAGAAATTAAAGGGGCTTAACGAATATTATTTTAACTTATTCCTGGTACCAATATCCTTAATTAACATTGTTAGCAGATCTAGAAAATATGGCTGTGCTAAGTTAGGACTTTACTTAGCTGCCCCTTCTCTATGGCTAACCTTAGCTCTCTAGCTATTCTTCTACCAGTGCTCATAGGCTCCTCCCAGTAGAGATAGGAGTACGGGCTTCCATCTATATAGAGGTTTGTACCCGCTACTATCCTCCCTGAGAACTCAAAGACCTTTATCTTTAAGTCCCTATCTATTACAAAAACCTGAAAGCCTCGCCCTTCAGGGCGGGGATGGCTAATTCTTATAAGCTTCCTAAGGTTTTGATCATTTTTGGAGGGGGCTCTATGCCTGCGGGTGATGAGGGGGCGCTAACCCTTTCAATTGGAATGAGGGTTAGTCCCGAGCCTGCTGGCATAGAGCTCCTCAGAAGATATAATGTGGCCCTTAACTATGCTATAAACAAGATCCTAAGCCTGAACCTAAAGACCATCAAGGATGTGCATAGGGAGCTCTACAGAGAGCTTAGAGAGTGGTTCGGGCTATCATCTAGGATTGCTCTTGACTGCTATAGGGATGCGCTAGCTAATGCAAGGGCTTGGAGGAGAAACCCTTATAGGGGTAAGAGGCCTAGGGTTAAGAAGCTTAGCATGTTGCTACATCCAGGATCGGGATATAGAATTGAAGATGGCTATGTTGAGATCATAGGAGGGATCAGGCTAAAGATCATTGGCTGGGATAGGAGGTATGACCAGTATGAGAATAGAGAGGCTAGGCTTGTCTATCGAGAGGAGAGGATGATCCTGTGGATCTCCAAGAGGATCCCCAAGCCAGAGCAATACAAGCCAAGAGATGCCATAGCCGTAGATATCAATGAGAGGAAGATAGTCTATGGAGATGACGAGATAAACAAGGATATAGACACAGCTATTGATGGGGCCTATAGATGGAAGATCCTTGCGGAAAATCTGCAGAAAAAATACTCCTCACCAAAATATCCAGCTTGGAGGAGGAAAGCTATACTAAATAGAATCAGATCATATCATAGGAAGGCTAGGAATGTCCTTGAGGACTGGGCTAGGAAGACACCGCTAAAGATCGTTAGACTAGCTGTGAAGCTTCAACACGC
>JAVVGG010000011.1:0-21375 GCA_032249275.1 Desulfurococcales archaeon | reverse complement strand
AGTGAGCCCATAGAGATCCCAAGATCTCTATGGGGGAGGTGGAAGTCCCTCGATGCCACAGGGCTAAAAACCCTGTGGATCAAGAAGCAAAACAATCCAAAGCAAATGAATATCAATGACAATCAATGATCATCGAGGGACAAGCGGAGGGATTAACAAGGTAGAGGTGGTTTAAAATGCTCTCTGAGAGGCCAACTGTATCTGGTAAGCAATATCACCTATCAGTTGGCGAGGGTGATGTGGCCAGATACGTATTGCTTCCAGGTGATCCGGAAAGGGTTCCCAGGATTGCTAGGACTTGGGATAGATATTGGCATGTCGCTAGCCATAGGGAGTATGTAACATATACAGGAGAATATAAAGGGGTAAAGATCTCAGCCACCTCCACCGGTATTGGAGGGCCCTCAACAGCTATTGCTGTTGAGGAGCTCCTCCGAGTTGGCGCAGATACCTTTATAAGGGTTGGGACTACCGGCTCCCTCAGGAGGGATGTTGGGATAGGCGATCTTGTGATTTCCTTAGCATCCGTGAGGATGGATGGTGCTAGTAGAGCATATATATTTCCGGAATATCCAGCTGTAGCAAGCTACGAGGTTGTCCTAGCGTTGATAGAGGCTGCAGAGACTCTTGGCGCTAGATATGTTGTTGGTATAACGGCTAGTACTGATAGCTTCTATGTTGGGCAGGGAAGGCCTGGCTATAGGGATTATATGCCCCCATGGTCCAAGGATCTTGTGAAGGTCTTGAGGGATGTGAATGTGATTAACTTCGAGATGGAGGCTGCAACTATCTTCACGCTAAGCAATATATATGGGGCTAGGGCTGGGGCTATATGCTCGGTTATAGCGAATAGAGAGACGAGGGAGTTTGTGCCCGATGCTGGTGTGGATCTCATGATAAGGATTGCCAACGAGGCTGTGAAAATCTTGAGCGAGTGGGATTCTCTGAAGGAGAAGAGTGGTAAGAAATATTTCTACCCAAGTATTGTGAGGAGACAGCAATGAAGATCCTTATAGAGGACGTCTCAATACTAACTATGTCAACTAGATATGAAGGTCTAATAGGCAGGGGATATATATTTATTAATAACGGCTTGATCAGGAGTATTGGCCCTGGATCGCCTCCAGAGGATCTCGAGATCCCAGATATAGTTATAGGCGGTAAGGGAAAACTAGCCATCCCAGGCTTAATAGCTCTCTTCTCAAGACTCGCTATCTATCCATTTAGGGGTATCTTGGGGAGAGGGATTAAAGGTGTAGGAGAGATTGTTAATAATATGAGCAGCAACGATCTACAGCTTATATCAACAATCTCGCTCGCAGCACTAGCTGTAAGGGGGATAACGGCTATTGTGTCTGTAGATAGATATGTAGAGCCAATTGTAAGGGCTGCAGAGAATGTGGGTTTGAGAGTTATAGCAGCCCCATGCCTCGAAAAGGGCTTTGATAGAGATGAATGGTCTAGAGAAATTTCTAGCTCGGCTAGGAAGTGGCATAGGAAGGACAGCTCTTCTATCCTAGTAACAGGCTCGATATGCTCGGAATCCGCTGTAAGGGGGGATGAGCTGAGCATTGTTCCAAGCGATATGCCACTGATAGTATATGGTGATGCCTGTCGAAGATTAAGGGGTAATAGAATCCTATATGTAGATCCTCTTCCGGAATGCGGTGTTAAATCAGATCTATCAATCTATACCGAGGATCATATGGATCTTTGGCAACCTGGCTCAGGCTATGGGATCTATAGAGATCTCTCTTGGTCCCTTACTAGGCACTTCACAATAGCAAGGGCCAGAGGTTTCAACCCTCTAGACATACTTGGAAGCGCAACTATATGGGCTTCGAACAAGGTTGGTCTATATACAGGTGTTATAGAGCCTGGAAGGTTCAGCGACATCGTAATAATAGATATATCTCAGCCACCGTGGTGGATCCCAGAGAGACTTATAAACGAGGTAGCCGCTGCCGACATAGTTGTATCTGGCTACCCTAGAATCGAGACTGTGATTGTTGGTAATGAAATTGTTGTTGATAACGGAGAGCTTCTCACAGTTGGAAGGGAGATTTTTTCCAAGGCATATAATAGGGTTGCAGAGCTTCTGGGGAGGCGTTAGATGCTTAACAAGATAAAGGGGGTTTTGGTGAAGCCTATAAAGCCTATTGTGTCAGTCATTGCCAAAGGTAATATAGATCCTAATGTAATAACGATCTTAGGGGTTGTAATCGCTATGATAACTCCCCTCGCAGCATATCTCTATGGGATTATAGGTGCATTGGCGGCCATTGCCGTCTCATCGCTTCTAGACGCTATAGATGGGGAGGTTGCAAGATCGTTAGGCCGTGTGAGCCGAAGGGGGGCTTTTCTAGATTCGCTATGCGATAGGATATCAGATCTAGCCTATATAGGGTCGCTAATGGTTTTAGGAGTTTCACCGGTATTGGTATATATTGCTGCGGGCTCGAGTCTATTGATAAGCTATATTAGGGCTAGAGCAGAGTCTCTGGGGATCTACATCTCTGGTGTGGGTCTTATGGAGAGGGGTGAGAGGATCTTAGGTCTCGTTGTGGTCATGCTTATAGGCATGTTAAACAGGGAGGCAATGGATATAGCTATGATTGTGTTCACAGTTCTAACAGGCTATACAGCTGTTGAGAGAGCTGTCTATAGCGTTATGACGCTCTCGAAAGGATCTCCTCAATAGCCTTTCTAATCTCTTCGTCAAGCTTCTCTAGCCTAGCTGGCTTTATACCCTTCTGCTTTGCCCCCTTAAAAGCTGATCTAATCCAAGAGTCATATACCTTGCCACAGTTCCCATAGTTCCTACAGCTATTATCCAGAAACTCTCTAGCTATTTTTAATGCCTCTTCCTCCTCGAGCTTTAATATTGTCGCAAGGTAGGGTGTCAGCACATATAATATGAATCTCTTTCTACCATCAGGCAGTCCCGTGGAAACTATTCTTTCGATCCAAGAATATTTTTTAACATCACGGGCACCCTCCATTTCAGCTTTGATATTTTCCTCTCTAATCCCCAGCTTATCCCTAGCCCTTCTAACGATCTCATCAACATATGGTTTAGCAGTCTCGTGAATGGGGCGGGGCTTCAGCATATTCTCTATCCTAGTCTTTGCCAGCGATGAGCATATTCTTGCTAGCATCTCCTTACTTTCAATATATACATACCCTCTACTCACAGGCCTGTTGACAAGCCTATACCTGGGATCAGTGATTCCCGTTGCTGTAAGGATCCTCAGATAGTCTGGGAGAGGGATTTTATAGGAGTAGCACTTAAATTTCAAACCATATGAAGATTTCTCAAACCCTATGGCAACACATAGCTCCTCCTCTCGGGCTTTCTCAGCTCTATAGCCCATTAGCAATATAATAGAGATCACATCCTCAGGGGAAGAGGTGAGGAGATGCCTATATACCCTCTCAGCCTCAGCTTCCGAGAACCTTCTATAGATCCTCCTATCTTCTGTCATAGAGGTTAGCAGAACACCCATGTAGAAGCCAAGGATCTTCTCGATATAATCTTGACCCCCACTAGTGTCTAGAACACCATCGATATCCTCTATAACTCTTTTAAATCCAATCTCTACATATCTAGAGGATAATAAATCTTCAATGTTTCTGGGGAGCCCTTCTTTCTCAAGGAATCTATCTAGATCCACTAGAAACGGATAGCTACTTAGATCACGCAGCATAGATTTAGCCATAATAGTTTATCCATAGATGTCTATCCCAACTATTTTTATATCTAGAAAGCATAGAACTTATTTCGACTATTGAATTATTGGATAATACGACTAGCCCTTATAAGACCTGAGAGGATCATGGATATAGATGGGCTATGGTTCTAGTTGTGAGGGGATATATAAAGAGTATTCAGGATGCTGTAGCTATAGAGGTTATGGAATCCGATCTATGGGGTAATATAGCTATCCCGAGAGATTCTAGGGCAACCGGGCTAGCTATTTCAACCCCACACGGCTGTGTAATAGTTATAGGTGTAGATGTTATTATAGATGGGGAGAGGGTTCTACTCGCATCTTTCCTAGATCCGCTTGATAAAGAGACGTTGAGGATCATCGAATTAGCATCTCTTTCGAGGAGACTAGCTGTAATGAGAAACGGCAGGGTCGTGGGGCTTCTAAACCTCTCCGACGAGGATATGGGTAAAATGGAATATGTCGCCTCTAAGACTAGAGAATGTTCTCAAATGCAGAATAAACCGGTAAACCTAGATCTTGCTGCTCAGTGGTTCCTAGAGAACTTCAACCTCTAACCAGTTTTTCACATATTACCCTGGATCTCAGATCCATATAGCTTGATGCTGAGTATTTTCAGCCCCTTCAGAATTATTAGATATAGCTTGTCATATATCTTCTCATAAGCAATTCTGACCTCATCCCCGCCCTCTAGAGCGGAGCGGTTTGGGCTATATCCCCCCTTTTAAAGGGTTTAGCCCTGGGCCGGGTTTCGCCCTGTTACCCCTATCCCCTCTTAGGGGCTCGGGGTTATGAACTTTATCATGGCCTTGGAGACATGGGTTTACTAGAGGTTGGCCTCCGAGACTCATATATATCGCCATCATCGAAAAGGCTAGAGGATATAGGGCTTATAAATCCTCATCACCGCCTTAAAAGACGGGGCTTTCAGTTGTAAGAGGTACTAGACATCGGGGTTCGGGTTTCATGGGGCTTGATACTTCTGATCGAGCCCTCTTCTCTTAGCTTCATAGCATTGGGCAGGGCTTTCATCGTCCCGCCGCATCTATCTGCATCAACATGCTCTGGGTGACCCCAACCCACAGCTCCACCTTCATCGATTCTTTGCTCATAGCTGTGGGGAAACCCCTGCATCCTGGATCTAGATATATGTGTAAGCTCCTCTCGAGTCTCAACCCGCATTGCAGAGCTATAAAAATTGCTAGCAAACCTTATAAACCAATACGAAGACCAAAACAGCCATATGAGGGCAATGCAGAGTATATGTGGAGGAGTTGGGGAGTCATATTATTGCATCTTGTGCTTTATATAATTGGTACTTTATATAATTGGTAATGGATAGTCGTCCCAGGGGTCTTTGCGGAAGCGGTGTCTTTTCTTCTTTTCAGCCCCAGCATCTCTAACAAGTCCAAGCTCTTTCTCTAGATCTGCTAGCTTTTTCTCATAGAAATCTATCTGAAGTGTTGCTTCGCTCACACATATTGGGTCTTCTTCTGTGTCTGAGTATCTCATCATTGTCCATCTAACTCTTTCCTCAAATTCTTTTTTAAATGCATCCAACCTCTTCAGTATTGCTGGGTGGTTTGTTAGATCCTTATCTTCTTCGATCCTCTTTCTAATCTTGTCTATCAATTTTATGAGGTTTTCGAAATCCTCTTGCGTCTCTCTACAATATTCCTCCAGGTACTTCTCTACAATCTTCGATAATTTCAGATAAACCACTCTATCTATATCTATGCTGCCTTAAATAGATATCTAACGCCATAGCCATAGCTATTCATTAGTATTCATATATAGTAGAGAGTCTTTTTCCACAAGATCTCCTCTGGCAGGTCTCAGTATTTATTGGCTTTGAGAACATAATCTAGACGGGAAGCTATTTGAAATTTTCAAGATGTAGCACTCCCCCTCAGAAAAAGCTTGATAAGAGGGTTGCTATTATAGGGGCTGGCCCTGCTGGATTAGCTGCTGCCGGCTACCTGATATGCAGAGGCTATGAGGTGCACGTTTTTGATATGATGGAGGAACCAGGTGGCCTGCTGATCTATGGTATCCCTGATTTCAGGATTCCGAAGAAGAATGTGAGGGAGGGCACGCAGGATCTTGCGAGGCTGGGCGTTAAGTTTCATCAGAGGATCAAAGTGGTTCCTGGGGATGGGTATAGGGATGGAGAGATAGGTTTTAACGAGATCCTGAGAAGCTATGATGCTGTGATAATAGCCACGGGCACGTGGGCTGAGAGGAGACTTAACATAGATGGGGAGGATCTACCAAGGGTATATTCAGCCTTCCACTACCTCTTCCACTACTGCAGGGTTGAGGCCGGCTATGAAAAGCTCGAGGATCTCCCCCCACTTGGGAAGAGAGTAGCGGTTATAGGTGCTGGGTTAACTGCTGTTGACGCCGCGGCAGTCTCTAAAAAGCTCGGCGCAGATACAGTATATATGATCTATAGGAGAACTATTAACGAAGCTCCTGCTAGGAGACACGAAATAGAGAAGCTGATAAAATCAGGGGTTATATGGATCGAGCTAGCATCTCCAAAGAGATTCATAGGGGATAGGGAGAGAGGTGTGACAGGTGTTGAGCTGATTAGAATGAGGCTCGGCGAGCCTGATAAGAGTGGTAGGCCAAGGCCAATACCTATTGAAGGGTCTGAGTTTATCTTGGAGATAGATGCTGCTCTAATAGCTATTGGCGAGATACCCACACCTCCTATACTGGATAAGGAGCTAAAGATAAATCCAGATAATACGATATGGGTTGATAAGAAGATGAGGACAACTATGAAAGGGGTGTTCGCAGCGGGCGATGTTGTTACAGGGCCAAGCCTCATAGGAAACGCTATTGCCTCAGGGCTTAAGGCTGCGCAAGCTGTTGATGAGTATCTCCAAGGCAAGATCTCGTGGGATCTGACTCCCTAACAACTTTGATCCCTGTGCTAGTAGCCCTTATCAAGATCCACGAGACCCTCGGGCTTCTCTCCTCTGATAAATTTCCTAACATTCTCTATAATAAAGACAGCTATATCCCTCTCAGCCTCCTCAACAAATCCAGCCCTGTGGGGGGTTGCAATGACATTATCCATAGTATGTATACCCCTAGACGAGTAAGCCCCACCCTGACCTCTGCCTGGATATAGCCACCAGACATCCAGGGCCGCACCTGAGAGGACACCGCTGGAGAGTGCCTCATATAGTGAGTCTTCATCTATTATGGCGCCTCTACCAACATTAACAATATAGGCTCCCCTCTTAATCTTAGAAAGCAGATCCCTGCCTACAAGCCCCTTGGTCTCTTTGGTGAGGGGGGCTGTTATAACGAGGAAGTCAGCCTCACCAATATATTTCTCTATCTCCTTAATACTTACTACTAGGTCTGCATAGCTATCGGGAGAACCTGCCTCTCTCTTAACACCTATAACCCTAGCCCCGAAGGGTTTTAAAAGCCTTGCAAGCTCTCTCCCAATACCGCCATATCCGAGTATTACTATAGTTTTACCCTTCAGGGTTCCACTAGAATACTCCCAGCTATATGGTGGGAAAACCCCTCTCTTAGCCATTCTATCGAATTCAGGTACCCTTTTAACAAGGGATAGCATGAGAGCCAATGCCATCTCAGCTACATAGAAGGAGTTGACACCCTTTGCACTCGCAACAATAACTCCTTTTCTCTTCGCCAGCTCTAGATCTAGGTTGTCGACCCCTGCATGTGTTGCTTGGAGGAATAACAGATTCTTCCCCTTTTCGAGAACCCAGTTCTGAGCAGATCCTATATAGATCTCCACGCTCTCAACAATCTTCATAGCCTCTTGAAGATTCGATGCCCATATAAGATCTAGTTCTTCGGATAGGCCCCTCTCAATAATTCTTCTGGACTCCTCCTTCGCCGAGGGCCAGTAGACGAGAGCCTTCATAGATATCCCCATATTCTTTATTAACTAAGTCCTGAATTATTGTTATTATTGTTCGTTCAGCTCTATAGGAGCCTTGATCCTCTGCAGTGATAAATATGCCTTATCTCTATGTTGATATATTTTCATAAAGTTTAAAGATCTTTCTATAAGCCGCATTTAGATCCATTTCTCCTCGTTCTCAGAATATGGGCTAGATAGCTGGTTATTGCAGGTCTTGCCTTGACAAGCGTTTGAGGCCCTTTTCTAACCCCTTCTAGAATATCTTCTACCCTTAGATCTCCTACCTCAAATATATTGTGTGAAATGCCTACAAAACCCTTTACATGGGCATCACTATTAGATAGACCGCTTATCCTAAGCTCTCTCCAAGCTTTCTCAGCTTTTCTATTCGACATGGGGTCTGATAACGCGTTAAACACTTCGATAGCGTCTAGCTTTAGAATATATATAGTATTTCCTAGCCCCAGTCTCCTTATGTCGAAGGGGTGTGGTGCATATGTAACGCACCCCCTATCCCGGGATAGATCTATGATCTCCTCGGGTGTTCTCCCAACAGCCTTCTCTATCTCTGGCTCTGGGTGCTCGCAGAGCACTATTAAATCGCCTCTGCTTGTTCTCACCTCAATGCCCGGCACTACTATTAGGCTTGCCCCTATCCTCTCAACAGCCTCCAATGCCAGTTTGTATCCTGAGAATGTATTGTGATCTGTTACAGCTACAGCTCTTAAACCCTTCACAAGGGCTGCCCTTACAATTTCATATCCATCCATTGAGCCGTCGCTGCATATACTGTGGATCTGCAGATCCGCCCTTATCTTCAACACGCTACACCGCTATCGATATAGAAGCCCCTCTTGGATCTGGTGCAAACTCCGTATATCCCTTGGATCTATTTCTCTTAGCAGCGTTAACGATACCTGTGGAGCCATATTGAGGAGCCCTTATAACCTCTATATCACTGCCGAGGCTTGCCTCGCCAAGTGCTCCTTCAGCAACCACCTTTGAGGCTCTGGAGAGATCTGTGTATATGAATCTGGGTGCGTTAACCGCCTCACCAAGATCCATGTTATATATAAATATGTTCTCATATATCCTAGCGTGGATCTGAGGTCTATAGTCACCACCTGCACAGCCTATCATATATGTCGAGTTGCCCTCATAATCCTCGACCATGAGGATTGAAAGGGTATGAAGAGGTCTTTTCTTAGGCAAAGGGGAGTTTGGAATAGATCTTTCATATGAAAATCCACGCCCCCTATTCTGTATAACAGCTCCTCCAGCTACAAGGCCTGAACCGAATGGGTAGAAGAGACTCTGGATAAAGCCCACAAGATTTTCTCCATCGTCTATCACGAAGAATGTTGTGTCACCTCTATCTATTCTCGGTGTTGTTGCAGGGGCAGCTATAGATCTATATGTTATGTATCTCGACACATCTATCTCCATATAATCTGGATCTCCAACATATCTATCTCTAAAGCTGTAGATCGCTGAAACAGGGTTTTTCCACATCTTGATCCTATTTGGATCTGTGAAGCTGTATCTATGCAACTCAAGCTCATATATAGCCGAGATCATCTGGAGAGTGGATGCGCCTTGGGAGTTAGGTGGTAGCTCATATAAGACCCTAGAATCTAGATCTAGCTTGAGGGGCTCCACCTCCTCCCCCTCATGATCCATGAGATCTTCTAGAGATACGGCAACCCCCTGTTTCTCGAGTTCCTCAACGATCTCCTCGGCAAGTCCTCCGTAGTAGAATTCATCCCAACCCCTATGGGATATCCTCCTAAGTGTGGAAGCCAGAACTCTATTTCTAACATAGCTGCCAACATCTATATCGCCGTATAGCTTCGCCCACCTCTCATAGCCCGCTAGCTCCTCCCTATATTTCTTAACGGCATTTGCGAGCATTCTATCAGCGTAGTAGCCGTTTTCTGCCAGCGAGATGGCTGGTTTGAGAAGCTCGTCTAAATCCTTGCTACAATATTCCTCATAGATATATCCCCACATCTCCACCAAGCCCGGGACGGTAACTGTTAGAGGTCCTCTGACAGGCTTAGAAGCTATATATGCCTCTGGATCGAATCCATGGGGAGATCTTCCAGATCCATTATATGCTATAATTTCATCACCTCTGAGAGCTAGGAGGAAGCCATCACCACCAATGCCGCCTGAAAATGGATGCACTACTGTGAGAACAGCGCTCACAGCGATTGCTGCGTCAAAAGCATTCCCACCGCTTCTGAGAACCTCTAACCCAGCGCTAACAGCTAATGGATGATCTGCCGAGACACCTCTCCTCCCATACGTGGCCTTATTCACATATAGCACCTAAGATTCAATTCGGTCAGCTATATTTAAATACTAGGTGAAGGATCTTCTGCTAGGTGGGATCGGTCTCCCTTTTGATCTCCTCCTATTATCTCCCCTCAGCCCAATAACTATGATCATTGAAAAGGCTATAATAATAGCTGGTATGAAGATCTGGGGATTATCGTATGGACTGGCTATGAGAGCCCCATCAACAATCTTCATATTAAGCAATGGCGTTTTCATATAGAGTATAGCCTCATAACCAGATAGATCTGCTCTTTCAATGCTATAGAGACATGCTGAGCTCCCCTGAAGATTACATACTCCGAGATCTATTGTCTCAGAAGATCTATTTATGTATGTCAGTCTCAGCATCAGCCCAACAACTTCCGGAGAATCGATCTTCACATATAGTTTCGAGATCACATAGACTGATAGGAGAGCTGTGTAAGCCCCTGTCTGTATTAGGAGATCTGATGACTTGTATACAACCCCGGCTAGGATCTCCCTACCGATGCTCTCATCAAACACATATATATTCCAGGGTCCCTCGCCATATATCTCTATAGATGTTGATGAACCATTTAAACGGATTTCTTTACCGGGTTCAAAGGTTATGTTGCCTATACTGACCCTAGTGCTCCCAATCCTTAGGTAGATGGTTATATTAGATCCTGGCTGTATCGGGTATGCCTCGTTAAACAGGATCCTCTCTATAGATATGTTAAGTCTCTTCAAAACCTCAACACTATATCTAGGGATTTCGATCGAGCCTACTGGGATTGCTATATCTGCGAGATATATTATAAGCAGTGTGAGAAACACTAGTGACGGGATTAAAATAGAATAGCTACGAACCTTCGAAGTCCTTTTTCCTCCTAGATAGCGAGACCTGTCTTTTGAGCGTTTCATCCATTCCCCCATCTAGCTTTATATCTCTTATTTGTGCGAGAATAAATTAGAGATCTATTGGGTTCATTTAAATTCTAGATATGATATTGAGCCCTCTGTCTCTAACCCCTACCCCTCAGCCTGGGATTAACTATCTCGTCTAGCGCTAATCCTAAGAGGGCGAATCCAAGTGCTATAGTTGTTACACCAAGAATAGGCGGCATGATCCACCACCAAGCCCCACTTGTGATGGCTCCTCCAAAATATGCCTCGTTAAGCATTTTACCCCATGAGGGGAAGCCAGGATCTCCGAAGCCGAGGAGCTGTATAGCTACCTCTGTGAATATCGCTGCTGGGACATCGAGTACTATTGCATATACTATTAGGGGTGTTAGGTGTGGTATTATATGCTTGGATATTATCCTCCTAACACTAGATCCCAGGGCCTGGGCAGCCTCGACATAGGGTTCATTCCTAAGGGCTAGCGTCCATGACCTGACTATCCTAGCTGTTCCCGGCCATGAGAGGAGCACTATTATTGCAAATATAGCGTATATACTCCTCCCAAAGGTTATACCTACTGCAAGTATTAGCGGGAGGGCTGGTAGGAAGTAAACCGCGTCTGTTAAGAAGGTTAATACATGATCTGTTCTCCTCCCCCCATAATATCCAGCTATCACACCGACTAGAAGGCCTATTAGAACTATTGCAGAAGCCACGCCGAAGCCAAAGATAATTGCGGCCCTGGCACCATTTACAAACTGGGTCCACACATCCGCTCCCAAATAGTTGGTGCCCATTATTCCAAATGCAAGGCCGTAGATCTTAACATATATTGGATATATAACTATCTTTAACCCCTCGGAATCGCATCTCATGAGAAAATCGCCTGGATTACAATAGTAAGAGGCATTTATCCTGATACCGATCCTTGTATTCTCTCCTAGGAGTAGCTCGCTAACAGGGTTTACAAAATCTGGGAGCCTATATTCCTGCCTGGGATTATATATATAATAGGGGAGCCTTATGCTCTGGTTATAGAGGGATTTCATCTCTTTAGAATATGGCCATAGCGATGCAACTTTAAAGCCTACCTCATCATAGAAGGCGTAGTATCCCATTGGAACTGTGGCAACTACATCCCCCTGTCTCACGGTTTTGTTCATCCCAATTAGATCTTGGTTTATTATATAGAGCTGGAGGTTGTACCAAGAGGTTTTATTATCGAGGCTCAATATCTGGATCGAATATGTGATCAGCATAGACTTAGCGGGCTTATATGGATATAAATATAGGTTCTCGCTTTCCACGCTAATATTAGCAGATCCCCTCCCACGAAATATTATTACCAACCTATCCATGTCTCTCTCTATATTAACACTCACATTACCCATTCTAGTCTCATGTATAAGCTTCCATGATGTGAAGTTAAGCTCCATATTTCTTGGTAGCTTGGGATCTACTATTGATGCATACCACTCAGGGAGAGCGACGTTATCTGCTAGACCAATGCTATATACTGGGTCGTATTTAGAGACCATGGGTCCTATAATGCCTAGCAGGATATAGAATAATATTATTAACAGCCCTGCTAGACCCTTTTTATACCTTATTATCGGGGTTAGGGTTTCGCTGATTGTTCTTGGAACACCTCCTCTTATAGCCATGGAGTCACCTCCTCTCCCCAATCCTCACCCTAGGATCTAGTATAGCTATCAAGAGATCTGCTATGAAGAGCGATATTACTAGAAGCGTTGAGCCTATAACTAGAAAAGCTGTGATTACCGTGTAGTCATAGTTTTGGAAAGCTTGATATGAGTAGTATGCAACACCAGGCCATGAGGCTAGGATCTCAAGTATTATAGACCCTCCGAAGATCCCTGGGAGGGTATATGCAAGCCTAGTTATTATCGGGGGCTTTAGATTGGGCGCTATCTCCTTTTTAATAACTATACCCTCTGGCATCCCCTTAGCCCTCGCAGTCATCACATAATCTCTTCCAAGCTCTGAGACCATGAGCTGTCTGAAGAAGTAGGACCAAGATCCGAAGAAGGCTAGTAATGTCGATATATATAATGGTGAGAGATACCATAGCCAATACCTTATAGAATCCCAGCTCAGCTCTGCCGTCGGAGGAGTTCTAATGGGTAGTGGGAATATCGTTATACCCCATGAGGCTTTGGGAACATATGCTAGAAAGTAGTAGATCAATATAGCTATTATCCATGAGGGTAGTATGAAGGATACTATGCTAGACAACGTGATCAGTGTATCAATAAACCTCCCCCTATATTTTGTAGAGATAACCCCTATGTAATAGCCAACTATTATGGGGACTATTGTGGCAAATACATATAGTGCCAGGGTATATGGTAGTCTTATAAGTATCTCCTCAGCCACTGCTCTATTGGAATATATTGATATGCCGAAGTTAAATGTAAACACATTCCTCAGATATATAAGCAGTTGGTTAGGCAATACAGGCTGGTCGAGACCAAATACCTTTGCTGTCTGCTCGATCCAACCGCTGAACCTAGGATCCTCCTGGGTTCTTCTAAGAGCAGCTAGGACAGGATCTTGCAGCTGGTTTGCTTGAAAAGGGTTTCCTCCATATAGAACTATTGGTATGACTCTTAAAATGATAAAATATAGTATTATAGAGATCACAAAAACTCCTAGCATTGAGAGCCCCCTAGAGGTCAGGTATGAGGCGAGCCCCATCTAAAACCCCTCCAGATCGAGGTATAGATAAAAAATATTTATGGCTTCATATCTCTAGCTCCTCCTAAGGAGAACACCAACACCAGCTACCACAAGGCTCAGCACTGCTATGGCTATAGCTGCGTAGCTAAAGCCTAGCTCGGGCTCCCTAGCCTCTACCTTAGGCGTCTCTAGCTTTGGCTGTGTCGCAGCAGCGGTGGGAGATCCTGGGGGTGGTGGAGATGATATAGCTATGGTGATCCCACCGACACTTATCTCCACAGGCTTGGCCTCCGGGGTAGGTGTTGGAGCTGGTCCCAAGCCAACAGCAACTACTCTAAAGCTCTGGGTAGCTGTTCCAACAGCCTTCCATATCATAACGGGCATTGAAGCCTCAACCACAAGCCTGTAATCACCCTCTCTGAGAGCTGGTAGTGTTGCCTCATAGACTCCTCCACCGACGCCTCTCAAAGGAATCTCGAGGGTTACAGGTCCTACAAGCCTGGCGGTAACAGTTATAGCTGGGGACACAGCGCCAGTCGGGTCTAGAGCTCTGACCCTTAGAGTCAATGGCTTGCCGGCCTCGACCTGGGCTGGTAACCCCTCAATACTTACCTTAGGCATTCTCTCTGGAGCTCTATAGACGTACTCGGGGTACCAAACAAGCTCCGCATATGCGACCTCCCTCTTTATCATCACAAACGGGCCACTACCAACCATGGCTGTCAAGCCTGGTATGGATGGGTGTGGGAGCAGGCTTACATCATCAAGCGGGTTCTGTAGCTTGCCATAGATATGCCTGGGGAGTGGCCTATACTCTGTAAATGTATATAGATCTGACCATCCATATAGCGTTAGATAGAACTCTATTGTTCTATCATCAACAACGTTTATTTTATACAAGGCCTCTATGTAGGGGCCATAGTCCCTTCTAGTCTTGAGCTCAATACCGAACTTCCTCACAGTAAATTCGTAGTCATAGGCTGTTATAGGCACACCATCATGCCATGTGATGCCATCTCTCAGCTTTATGGTTATCTTAGTTAGGTTCTCACCATCAACAACTACTTTCTCAACACTGTAGTTCTCGAAGAGAACCGGGATCCTTGGCTCGGCATAGATGTCATCGGGCCTCACAACATATCCATAGGTATATACCCTGAAGATCGCGTCTGCCTCAGTAGCCCACAGATATACTGTTGGGTTAAGCGTTGTTATATCGACTGTGAAGTAATATCTCAGAGTACCTCCGAATGGCTTGTCCTTAAATCTCACCGTGTTCCACCAGAAGTAGCTGAAACCAACGGGATCCTTGAGTGGAGGTGCGTAGTTTAGGAGAACCGAGTCCTTGTCTATAGCACCGTTAAGAGCCGTTATACCCACGCCTGTGTATACAGGGATCCAGGGTATTATATCTGTTAGTATCTCCTGAGCTTTATAAGCCCACTGAATAGCCTCATCAATGGTTTGGGCATAGTAGAACTTGTCGAGTATCTCATCCAACGTGGCATTCCTTACCTTCCACTCGTTCCAACCTCCAGGCCTTATCTCCTTGCTGTGCCAGAAGTAGTACATGAATAGCGGGAATCTTCCGAATAGCCAGCCGATCACCCACGCTTGGGCTGTGCCGGCTGACGTCCTTGCATCCAGCTCCCTACTGCTTACAGGAGTAATCTTAACCCTGATCCCTATTTTCTCGGCCTGTGCCTTCCAGTACTGGGCCTCCCACCAATATACAGGGGAAGTGGCCTCTGGCAGTGAGAGTATCTCTATCTCTACCGGCTTCATACCCTCTCTAGGATCGCACCAGAAGTTCGGATTATCCGGACATGGCTGGAATATCTTTGAAAGGAGCCTCTTTGCCTCATCAAGGTTATATGGGTATAGCTTCTCAAAATCTGTTTCTGGGTTAACCCATTTACCATATGTTGGCGGTACTATAAAGCTATTCTTAACAGCAATGCCCTGGAGGGGTGACTTGGATATTATTTCATCTCTATTCGTCACCATCGCAAGGGCCTTCCTAACCTCTGGATATTTAACGGGCCACAGCTCTACATTGAAATGTAGAGATCCAAGCGCATTTATACCAACAGTGAATATAATATGGGCATCAGGCCTGTTGGTTCTAACCCTCTCGAGATCTCTGGGGAGCACTCCTAGGATGTCGAACTCGTTGGCCTCAAAGGCTAAAAGCCTAACGCTATAGTCTCTCTGGACAGGCATAGTTATTCTATCTATGTATGGCCCTATTCTGGGATCCTTAATCGCTGTCTGGGCACTCGTAGATATTGTCAGAGATGCTGCTAGGCTGAGCATGATTATAGCTAGTATAGCTGCAGATCCATATCTAGATGCTAGCCTACTAAAATCTACCATAGACATCCCTTATAATCTATTGTTAAGGGTTAATAAGCATATTTGTATAAGTTTTTCAACTTTATATTTAAAAAATATTTATATTTATGTTTGTTTTATATAGAGCCTCATCTTCTCCTAAGCATCCCTACTATAGCTATGCTTATGAGCATCATTATAGCCACAATCACTATTGCTAGTTGAACCTGTGAGAGGGCTGAGCTGAGGTTGTTGAGCCTATTGTTTATATTTGTGCTCATATTGCCTATAGCCATGTTGAATGTCTGGGCTAGGTTGTCGATTTTTCTGTTTGTATCTACTATACTTTTATCCAGCGTAGATAGATAGTTGTTGATAGCATTGCTATAGTTGGCCAGGGCTGATGCGAGGTTTCTAATTGAAGCCTCACTAGTCCTTATAGCCTCTGCCGCTGACTCAACAGATCTCTCTAAGGCTGTTATCCTAGCCATAGATGATGAGACGTTAGCCTCTATCCTAGACAGCCTCGCCTCAAGGGCTAAGCTGGATTCCCTCTGCTTGGAGAGGAATAGCGCTATTGCCTGTGATACTATACCAGCGCTATCTCTGATCACATCCCCATATATGCTGAGAGCCCTGTCAACCTCGCCCTCCTCGTATAGGAGTACATCAGCTCTGTCAAACCTAGCGCTTAGATTGTCCAGTGAAGCCTTGAGATCGGGCATCGACACACCTCCTACAGCTTCTAGAAGCGATACTACAGTCCTGGCATTTTCAAGCCTAACCTGGGCCTCAGCCCTTGTCCTCTCAACAGGTGTGTGATCTAGTATTGATATCGGGAACCTAAAGACATAGCTAGGCGTGTAGGTTGCATCGCCAACCCTGGCTACTAGGGATATAGAGATTACAAGCTCTCCCCTGCCGGCGACAGCTCCATAGGGTATCTGGATTCTCGCTGTTAGCAGGTTGCTTATGCTATAGCTAACATTACCCACAACCTTAGTTACAGGGGATATAGGCATTACCCACGCTAGAGGAGTCGTGGTGGCTATACCAGCAGATAGATTCGCAACACCGCTTAGAGAGACTATAGATCCTTCGGGAGGTATGTATATATATGCTGTTACCTCAATCCACTGATAACCCCTATATACTGTTCTCTTATCGAGATCCACAGCTATGACGCTCGGCTCAGCAAGGGCTTGGGCCTCTACGTCTCTTGGCATATATATTGCTAGAGCTAGAATCACTAGTGCTATTGCACCAAGCATCCGGCTATCCATAGATAAACACCAATAATATTTATAAAAAGGCTTATAAAAGCTTCAATAGGAATTAACAGTAATGTAGCTATAAACCCCTCCTTAAATACCGATGGGTTTATTAACAAGCTTCGGCGGGAAATCCTGCTCGGCTTTTATCTCTATTGTTGGCTCAGTCTCCTAGATAGATCTGTTATAACTATTCTGAGAAGTATGATCCCACCGGATAGGCCGAGGATGAATGACAATACAGAAACCCATAGATATCTATATATATGATATTCTATATAGCCCCTTAACCTCACAACACACCCTGGAACCCCTTCTATGTATAGATAGTTGCTTGTATCATTTACAGGGATCTTCACTACATCACCAGGTCTCATATATATTGCTTCACTCCCTCTCTCATAGTAGATCCTCATAGCGGTTCCTCTATAGCAGCTTAGATTAGCATATAGATCTATAGACTCAATGTATTTAACACCCTCCTCCAAACCCAAGATTCTATCCAGATATTCAGATACATTACCGTCTATATTCACCATAACATCTATGTCCCTCATAATCTCTGTGGGTGTGTAGGAAACCGGGATCAAAAGTAAGGATAGAGCTAGAAGAGTTATAGATGCTATGACAAGTCTTTTTATAGCCATGTCTTGGCTCCTCCCTGCCTATATCTCTAAATATCCTCCACTAGATCTATCATCTGATGTAGCAACATATGTCCCTTGAATCATGGGGTCACCAGCTATGCACATCCCCACCGCTGTTGGATAGCGATAGCAGCAGTTTTCTCGATACTTGATCTGGTATTTTATGGATCCTTCCCCTTCTTATGAGCTCAGCAACTATTTTCCTCAAACACCGTCCATCCATATATATTCCTCTCCTCTCCAGCTCTTCTCTAAGCCTGTCAAAGCTCAGCCCTGGGTTCTCAGCGATTATAGAGATTACTAGCCCATCGATATCCCCATATACTCTGTAGTATTCATCGCATTTAGAGGTGTTTAATCCTCCTCACCCCTCTCGTGCTTGAAAAGCTCAATATAGTCTTCAGGCGGAGGCTCTGTCTCGAAAAGCTCTCTCCTCCTAGCCTCCAGCAGATCCTCCTCCATACCAACCACTTGGGCGTATGTCATGATCTCAACGCCCTTTGAAAGGGCGATTGAGAAGACCTCTGAGAGACTGTTTCTCCACCCAAGGCTTCTCAGTGTGTGGTGGGTTATCAACATAACCCTTGGCTGAACACCTTCAATAATCTTTATAAGCCCCCTAACCCCTGTATCTATATCTTCTTGAGAGAATACGTGGGTGAGATATAGCGGGGGACCCCCAACCACTAAGATTGAGGGTCTCAAGCTAAGGACATATCTAACAGCCTTCTCAGACATCGGTCCTTGCACATCTGGCATGAATGTGAGCCTCTGATCACCATCGTCTATGGTTATAGCTATGACCCTCCCAGTCTTAGACCCCTCTGGCCCGTGGGGTAGGGATTCAGAGATCGAGATCTTAGTAGAACCGATCTCCATGTTGCTCCCATCAGCCTCCACAATCTTGCCTGCAATACTCTTGATCGCTTTTAAAAGCCCGTGATATCTTATTCTCTGACTATAATTAAGATCTTTGGGCGATTTCATAAGAATTATCTTGTTTTTATATATATCTATATATGTATCTTTCCTGGTCCCCATATAGATGCTCTCGTAGGGTACTGTAAAGTGATCCCTATGATAGTGGCTTATAAATATATAGGAAGATTTAGAGATATATGTGCTCATAACCCTTCTAAGCTCCTCAACTCTTCTAAGCTCTCTAGGATGTGGTGGCAGGCCAAACCTTCTTGGTGCAAGACTGATCCCTGGATCTAATAAGATCCTAAGATCGTTTGTTTCAACATACATAGCAACAGATCTTACCCCAAGACTCTCCTCAGCTATAGGCATTATCCTCATAGCTCTCATCTACATATAAACCCATACGCTAGAATATATATTGGGATGAGGCCCTCGATCTCTGAGAGGTGATGACGGCAGGTTTTACTGAGACCCTCACCTCAAGAGACAGGGTGGGGATTAGCGATGCTAATGTGTTGCCTTATATATGCTTTCTAGGTAGACACATTGAGGGATGCTTATGGGAGAGAAGGTGGAGACCAAACCAAGTAAAAAAGGAAGATCTGCTTCTCTCCTCATGTCCCTGGGGCTAGCTCTCCTTATAACCCCTTTCATAATAGCCCTGATCTTTTTCTTCACATTTGAACCACTCATACCGAGACAGGGTGGGACGCTCAGCGATGCCCTTGTAGAGGCTAGCTTCAATCTTATATCGCTTGCCTCCAGGCTAGCGTTTCTAGGGATTGCTGTATGGGTAGGCTCTATAGTGCTTAGAAATGCTGTCGAGCTTATGAGGGGCGGCGGTTGAGGGGATTTCTAAACGCCGTTCTTGCACTTTCAGTCAGCGGTGTTGCGCTCGTGGGGTTGATCCCTATAGCTGTTCTCTCGATAGAGCTGATAGAGGATCCCCTTTCTATGGGTGTTATATGTAGCATATCAAGGCAGCAGGATATTAACTTAAATGTGGAGGCGTGGTATAGAGGATCTATTGCTATTACAGATGTAAACATATCGATACTATATGGTGGGGAGGTGATTGCCTGGAAGAGTCAAGATCTGCTTACGAGGGATAGGAATATAACGTTGAGCATTAGCATAAGAAAAGAGGCCCTAGATCCAAGCGGAATAGAAATTAATATGACGGCAATGTTGGGCAGGCTCTACCCTGCACAAATAGTTGTGAGAGGGTGTGGCTAGAATGAGTAGGAAAGGGGAGATAGTAATAGGGGGTCTAATAGGCTTGATATATTATTTCATATATATAGTAATCATTCCCCAGATCCATAGGCTATTAGGAGCAAACAGTGTGAGAAGTGACATCCACGTAGATATACCGCTTGCAGGCTTCTTCCTATCCCTAGGCATGCTTGCAAGCATTACAAAGGGCACTATATTTAGCTTTATTATTAACGCGCTAATAAAGATCCTGGGCCTCATAGCATATCTATATATAGTCCATGGAAGACCCATAATCATGGAGGCATCTGCAGCGTCCTATACCATGACAATAGCTATATCGCCAGAGCCAATAATCTATGTAGTATCGATATGGACCCTAGCAACGATTCTAATAGACATATTAGCTATAGTAGAGAGGCTAAGACCATCGGTGCCCGGAGCAATTGAATATATCAGAGAGGTCTTAGAATAGAATATCTCTACAGATGTGTAGATAGGGCAAAATATTATTACGATAGATATTGTGTTTTAGCTAGCTTTTCAACAGATCCTTTTCCCTATAATATTTCAGCGCACCCTCATGATATGGTATCCTGCCTCCATAGAATTTCAACGCATTATCTAGATTTGTATCCCTCGACACTGTGACAGACTTGTGAAGGAGATCTAGATGCTCCAAATACCGCCTTAGTGATAGTATATATGATCTCAGCTGGTGCATCTTTACGACAAACAAATACGTTCCAAATAACGAGAATAGGTGTGTCAGAAGTTGCCGTTTCTCAGCAGATGGTGGTTCTCCACCATCTGTTTCTCAACGGTCTCCCCGAGCCCCCTCACCGCAGAGGCTCCCCACCAGTCGCCTGGTGGCTCATCACCCTAGGGTCTTGGAAGCTCGGGGGCATCAATTATATATCTCTGGGGTTTATAAGCATCAGCATATCTCATAGCGTTAAAAAGTCTCAGAAACCAATGAACATAAGTACTACAAATGATTACGAAGACCGAAACAGCCCACCCTTTGAAAGGCGGGTATGTAGTCTAATAGCTTTATCACTTGTCCAAGCCACAGCCTTATAAGCTTAGAAATGCTATAGCCATGGATATCAATGAGAGGAAGATAGTATATGGAGATGATAAGATAAATAAGGAGAGAGACACCAAGATCGATGAAGCCCATAGATGGAAAAAGCTTGTAGAGGATCTCCGGAAGAAATACTCCTCTCCAAGGTATCCTGCCTGTAGGAGGAGAAGGGGGATCCTAAATAGAATAAGATCATATCATAGGAAGGCTAGGGATATCCTGGAGGACTGGGCTAGAAAAACATCTCTTGAGATCGTGGAGCTATCTAAGAAGCTTGGATATGCAGTAGCTAGAGAGGATCTAACTGGGCTGATAAATTCTCTGAGAAAGATAAAGAACAAGG
>JAVVGG010000010.1:0-22474 GCA_032249275.1 Desulfurococcales archaeon | reverse complement strand
GCTACTCTCGATGGCGGCGTGGTGGCCATCAGATGCGAGGGCTTTGACCCACTGCGAGGCAGGCTAAGTTATGCCCATCTATGAAGCCCTACAAAAAAAGAGTTGGTGTCGAGGGAAAGCCCGTGCCCATGAGCATGAACAACTACATCTCCGCTGTTAGATATTTTGAGAAGATTATGATCTCAACGAGAATTTTAGGAAGCCCAATGAAATCCGAACCCCTCGCATGCCTTAGCATCTATCGAGTATCGCTAGAAGGTAGCCTCGAGGTTCACATGTATCACCATTATCGAAAATACTAGAGGATATGAAAGCTTATAAATATCTATCCTGCCTTGAAAGGCGAGGCTTTCAGATGAAAGGATAAAGGTAATGAGTCATGTGGGAAACCGATAAAGCTAGAATCCTCTGAGACATAGTTGAGGAATATATATTGCTGTATAGTACGAATACATTATGGTGTACCCTTTGTCGGAGTTTAGGTTAAAAAGACTTCCTAGGGATGAGGAGAGTATGAAGGAGATTATAGAGGAGATCTCCAAGAGGGAGCACGCTGAGGGAACAGGTGTAGAAGGTGAGGAATATGAGGAGGAGCATGAGCATGGGCATGAACATGAAGATCCTATGCATGAACAGCTCCATATAATGGAGCATATCCTCGCCCAGCTATCCCAGCTCGATGCAAAGCTAGCGGGAATTGATAGGGGTTTATCGGAGCTATCATCTAAGATAGACGAGCTTGTAAGGATCTCGAGGGCTCTTGTCAAGATATCTCTGGCGGGTATCATAGAAAATAGGGATGCTAGGAAAAAGCTTATTGAGGACGTTATGGAAGAGATATAGGGGCAGCGTTGCCGGAGTTCCAGGGTATAGAGGTTATTCAGATCCCAATTCCACACGGTGTCAATGTAATTATAGGTCAGTCTCACTTCATAAAAACAGTAGAGGATCTATATGAAGCTCTTATAACAGCTGTTCCCGGGATAAAGTTTGGTATAGCATTTTGCGAGGCTAGTGGTAAAAGGCTCATTAGATATGATGGGAATGATGAGGAGCTTAAAAAACTGGCTATAGAGGCTGCAAGATCTATAGGGGCTGGACACGTGTTCGTGATCTACATAAGGGATGCATGGCCCATAAACGTTCTAAACGCTATAAAGAATGTGCAGGAGGTAACAAGGATCTATGCGGCGACAGCCAACCCCCTCCAAGTGATAGTGGGTAAGACAGACCAGGGAAGGGCTGTACTCGGAGTTGTAGATGGATTCTCCCCCCTAGGGGTTGAGAGTGAAGAGGATATTAAGGAGAGAAAAGAGTTCCTTAGGAGGATAGGGTATAAGAGGTAGATGTTTTGAAGGCCAAGGTTAGGATCATCTTTTATAGAAAGGAAAAAAGCTCTATAGGACCTGTGGAGTTTACATCTCTGAGGGTTATAGGAGAGAAGACATTTGAAGAACCTCTAGAACTAGGAGAAAATCCTGAGGAGATGCTGGAAAAACTGGCTAGAGATACTGGAGATGGAGACTACATAGAAGCTATAGCGGAGACAAAGGAAGGCGTTATAAGGGTTGGTGTGAGCAGAAAAGGAGAGACAGAGATACAGGGATCCCACATATTATTTCATAGACCATCGAAGCTCCTAAAAATCGGTATAGTCCAGATAGGTGGAAAGTCTATGGATATTGCTCGAAGAGATAGAGAGCCGATAGTTCCTGTTGGGAATATAATAAGTCCTAAAGATTTCGATAGTGAGCATGTTGAGACAGCCAATAATACGGGTATCGAGATAACACAGATGGGGGAAGCTCTAAGCGAGGATAATATAGTATGGTATACCCCTGATACCACGATCTACGTTTTCGAGGGATATATAAGGGTGAACGAGCCATATGAAGCGGTAATTTTTTTAACGGAAGATGGTGAGAAGATCTATACGGGATCTGAGGGCTATTATGGGAAGAAAGTGGTTAGAAGATCTAAGAAGGTAAGAAGGAAGAGGAAAAGGAAAAAATGATTCTAATTTAACAGCTATATATTTTCACCTGGTAATCAATATATTTGGTAAAGTAGGGTCGTAGATCTATGGAGCCTGTTGTGATTCTCAGGGATGTGTGGAAAATATATAGGGATCCTAAGGTAGGCGAAGTGATAGCACTGAGGGGGGTTAACCTTGTTGTGGGGAGAGGAGAGATAATGGTTATACATGGACCTTCAGGCTCTGGTAAAACTACTCTCCTTAAACTCATAGCGGGTCTTACAAAACCCGATAGAGGGGATGTTATAGTTGATGGCTATAACATATCCCTTTTGGGTGAGGAGGAGCTGGCGATGATTAGGAATACGGTTGTTGGTTATATACCCCAGGATTACGGCTTAATAGAAGATCTGACAGTATATGAGAATGTAGAACTACCTCTATTATTGGCAGGGGTTCCTAAGAAGGCTAGGGAAGAGAGGGTTATGGAGATACTTAAATATATAGGGCTAAAGGAGACAGCTTTCAAAAGCGTTAAATATCTCAGCGGAGGTGAGAAGCAGAGAGTCGCAATAGCGAGGGCCATGGTAAATACTCCAAGCGTTATCCTTGCAGATGAACCTACAGCTAATCTCGACTGGGATAATAGCATCAGAGCGCTCGAAATGCTTAAGAGCCTTAATAAGGACTTCAGAACAACTGTGATTATAGTATCCCATGATCCCAGGGTTACTGATTACGCTGATAGAGCTGTTATAATGATAGGGGGTGTTCTTAAAAGCTATAGAGAATCTATGTAAGGAACCTCTATGGAGATGCAGAGAGACCCTATTAAAAGCTATTATAAAGAGCTTGTGAGGAGCTTTAGCGGAACATCGCCTAAGGATAGGAAGAGACTTTCCGAACTTATATCCCAAGAGGCTGTAGGCATTGAGCTAGTGGGAGGAGGTTTACATATTGTGCTCGGTAGTGAGGCTAGAGACTTGGCTTCTATAATTCCCAGGGAACTCCACTCTGAAATCAGGTTTCCAATGATAGTTGCAAAGATCTCTGGAACACCATTCTTCAAACTCCTAGACTGCAGCGCAGGCGTTGCAATGATGCTAGAGAGATTAAAAAGAGCCAGTGTAATAGAGGGTATATATAGTGATAAATGTATTCTCTCGAATGAAGACGTTAGATCCCTTATCAAAAGATATAAAACCCTCTTTATCATTTCAATAATATATGAAGGGTATGAAAGATTCCAGGATGATGAAGGATAGTATTGATAGCATATCCATGGGAGGGGGGTTAGGAGTACTAATTGGAAAGACGATGAATATTCTGAGGAAGCATGGTTTAGGAGTTGATATTATAAACTACCCCCGCGATGAAAGAAGATCCGTTGATATTGTGGCAAACGGCAGGCTCATTATAAAGGTTTCACAAGATGCCTATGAGATTTCTAGAGAGGAGATCGAGGATCTGAAGTTATCATCAAGGATATTGAATTCCGCGGTGTTAATAGTTTCGAAGAGCTATTTTAACGAGGATCTGGAGCCTGGGATAGTAATGGACAGATCTGATATAAGCGTTATGGATCCAGAGACTCTGGATCTCTATCTGTCAGATGAGAAGGTAGCTATATATTATAAGAAGGGCCAGTTCTTCGTGAAGATCAGGGGTGAGATCCTCCATAGGAAAAGGGTCGAGAGAAACCTAAGCATGGGCGAGCTAGCGGAGATCTTAGGGATAAGTAGGAAGGCTGTATATGAGTATGAGAAGGGCGGCATGGATCCTTCTATAGAGGTTGCTCAGAAACTCGTAGAAATATTCGGAGAGGATATAGTGTCTAAAGTAGACGTCTACGAACTAACGGAGAGATATGTCTTTAGCTATGTCGAGAGGATGCTAAGAGCACAGGCAAAGGAAGATCCGTTGCTAAGGAGAATATCAGAGATCGGAATGGAGGCTGTCAGACTCAAGAGAACAGCACCAGATATATTGGGCATTGCAAAGGGGTATAAGGCTGCTCTTGTGATAAAAGACAATCTTAAAACTACAGAGGATTTCACTGAAAAAGTAGCTAATACTCTTAAAATATGTCTTAGGCTGGGGTGTAAAGTATATACAGTGATCTCGAGTTATAGTGATGCATCCATTGTTAAGAAGGAATTTGATGATAAGGTAAAGATTGTAGAGAGGGACAAACTTGAGGAAATTATTAGAGAAGACAATGTTAGGAAGGGCGAATCACATTCTGACGAATGAATCTCTCTACAAGCGATAAGACCTCTCTATAGCTTTGAGAAAGGAAAAGAGATATAAGGATTATAAACATCCTCAATATAGGGGGATTAAAATAGGCGGTAGGCAAAGAACAACGATATTCATAGAGAAGGAGAGCAGCAAAAAGGAGACTAAAGAGAAGCAAAGTGGTAAGGGGTCTTCCCAAAAATAGGCTATGACGGATCACAGGTCTTTGGAAAAACATTCTGATCGTTCATGTAGCAGTGTATCAACATTTAAGGATGATCATGGGCCCACCTAATCTATGGCTACCCTCGGAAGAGGATGGTGTATACCTGCTACGGCAGGAACCCTGATTTTTAGGTTGTTCGAGATTAGCCGGCTACTATTTATATCGCCATAGAATATTAGTAATCTGGGATGATAGAAACCGGGTTGCTGAGTCATGATGTATTCACGAACCGTATGACCGCTATGTAGATATAGCATTGGTTGGTGTGTCTTATGCCAGAATGTCTAAGTAATAGTATAAGGATTGTGAGGATCTATAGCTATGATGACATTAGAAAAGCTGTGTTAAAATCATATATGGATAGAAGCAACCTACCAGGCTCTCTTCTGAAGAAAAATAAGGTTGTGAGGACGAGAGCTATTTATGTTGATAAGCTTGATAGAATATTCTCTCTATTGGCTAGCCATATAGGGATATGTGCGAGACTGCCTAAGCTTGCTTCTATGCATCCATTCTATGCAGAGATAGCTATGATAGCTAGCGAGGGGAGATATGAAGAGCTTCTAGATAGGTGTAGAAGAGCTATTCATCTAGTTACTAAGCTGTATAGAGAGTATAGGGGGAGAATCATAGAAACTGAGGATCTCTCGGAGATCAAGAGACTAGCGAGGGAATATGTCGGGAGAAGCCTTTCCATTATAAAGAGAGGGTTAAGGTCTATAGAACTACTGCGAAAAGCCATTGATGAGATTTCGAAGAGCCCATGTATCTCAGAGGATATGACCAACATAGTAATCTGTGGTATGCCCCAGGTTGGCAAATCCACACTCGTATCCAGACTCTCAACAGCCAAACCCGAGACATCTCCATTCCCATTCACCACTAAAAGAGTTATAATGGGCCATATAGATCTTGGAGGGAGAAGGATATCAATAATAGACACCCCTGGAATCCTAGACAGACCCATCGAAGAAATGAACAAAATAGAGCTCAAAGCTATTTCAGCCATAAAACACCTAGCAGATGTTGCAATATTTCTCTTAGATCCTAGACGAGGAGCATATTATTTGCTTGAGCAACAGCTAAAGGTTCTAGATAGTGTCGAGAAGATCGTTGGGAGAGAAAAAATGCTGGTTGCTATAAACAAGATCGACATATCCTCAAAGGAGGAGATAGAACTTTGCGTTTCTATGTTAAGAAAAAGGGGGTATGAGACAATATATATGATAAGTGCTCTAAAAGGAGATGGCATAGATGAACTAGTTAAAGGAATTATTGAGAAGCTATCATCCAAGCTCCTCCCCACCTGAGGGGCTAGGATCTCCTTTCAATAACTATAAACAATATTTGAGTTTATAGCTGTAGCTTTACAACTGAAAACCTCTCCCTTCATGGAAGGGATGAGATCAGCTGTGGAAACGAGCTATATGCTGTGGAAAAACTATATCACTATACTTGAAGTTATACTGAGTATACAATAAATATTTTTTTGTAGATCGTGGCTAAGCCTTATATATATCTTAGCATCTATTGTTAGCGGTGTAGAAGAATAGCTGGCAGCCTTAGAGGAAGGGATATCATATCTGCATTCGATCTAACCGCTGAGGAGATATGGAAGGTATTCGAGCTATCGGCTATGCTTAAACATAGATATTACTCTGGTGAGAGAGTGGTACCTCTTCTAAAGGGTAGGAGTCTCGGTCTCATATTTCAGAAGCCGAGTACGAGGACTAGGGTTAGCCTTGAGCTTGCTATGAGACAGCTCGGTGGCTATACTATATATATGGGGTGGAATGAGCTTCAGCTAGGTAGAGGGGAAAGTATATATGATACTGCAATGGTTCTTAGCAGATATTTAGATGGTCTAGCCCTCAGAGTATATTCTCACAACATATTAGTTGAAATGGCTAGAGCATCCACAGTGCCAGTTATAAATGCTCTAAGCGATTTGGAACATCCCCTCCAGGCTTATACAGATTTCTTTACTATATATGAGAAGAAGAGAAGGCTTAAGGGTATAAAGATGGCTTTTTTAGGAGATGGAGGTGATAATGTCCTGAATAGCCTGATAGCTGTGGCCTCAATAATGGGTGTAAATCTATATATAGCTACGCCTCCGGGATACTATCCGTATAAAGAGATCCTTGAGAAAGCATATAGGTTATTGGATCTAACCGGCTCTGTTATAGAGATAACAGACGATCCCATAGCTGCAGCTAGAGAGGCGGATGTGATCTATACAGATGTATGGATCTCCATGGGAAGAGAGGCTGAGATAGAGAAGAGGATCAAGGATCTAGAGCCATATAGGGTTACGAAAAAAATAATGTCAATAGCTAAGAGAGATGCAATATTCATGCATTGCCTACCAGCCCGCAGAGGTGAGGAGGTTGAAGACGAGGTTATAGATGGTCCTCAAAGCGTTGTATGGGATCAGGCTGAGAATAGGCTCCATGTCCAAAAGGCAATATTATCTCTTGTGATCTAGAAGATCTGTGGGTTATAGCTAAAACCCATATTCCTTAGGGTAAAGAAAGGCTAGACCCCTTGTGATGACTATGGTCTATGGGGTTTCACTATATATTGCTCTATTAATAAAAATATATTAGTTCCCATGGTGAGCCTATGAGACACGTTATATTGGTTCATGGTGATTGTGACGGCATCATAGCTGGAGCTCTATATGTAAAGCATTTTTTGAGAGATCGATATCCATCAGATATAGTACTTGGATTCACACAGCCTTGGAGGGCTTCTAAGGAGATTAGGAAGCTATGTAAGGAGGATCAATGCGAATCTTTGACTCTGATAGATATAGCGATAGATAGGGAGGTATTCTCAATGATAGTAGATATAACTATGAAGGGTATTCCAGTCCAGGTTATAGATCATCATGCAACTACGGAGCCTTGGGTAGAAAAGATGAAGGATCTAGGGCTTAAGGTCATATGGGATCGATCTACATCTACTCCCAGGCTAATGTTTTCTAAAATGAAACTCCTCCTCAACAATTATGAGGCAAAACTCCTAAGAATAGCAGATTCATGTGAAGGTTCCGAGGATGGTGATGAAGAGATCAAGTCTGTGGCTGATAACATTAAGCTTGCTATTTCAAGAGATCCTAGCGATCTATCATTTATGAGAGAGCTCTTTGACGCTATAATCCTGAACAAAGATCTATCTTTGATAGCTTCTCTTGAGAAAAAAGCATATGTCGGGAGGCTGCTGTTGAATAAACTGATCGAGAAAGCTATACAGAGGGGCGAAGATCTGGGTGAAGTGCTAATCTCATATATGCACCCCTCAGAATCCAGGCTTTTCGCAGGTCTCTTCGGAATAGCCTCAACTGAGCTTAGTAAGAAGTTAAAGAAGGACATAGTAATGATTAGGGACGAGGAGACTAAGATAGTTGTGACTGTGAGATCCTCCAAAGGAAGAGCTCTTCATTACTGTAAAACACTTGTAGAGACACTGGGTGGGGGAAAGTATGGAGGGCATAAGGAGGCTGCATCAGCAACACTAGTTAAAAGAAATATAAATGACATATTGGCAGCTGCTAGGGATGCTATATGGTCCCTACAGAAGGAGAAGAAATCATAGTGCTGGGGTCTTCAAACATAGACATTCATAGGATATCGGATCTCTTTCACAAAAATTCCAAGATATATACAGCTATAATTATAGGGGAGTGCGAGATCCACTACCAAGGTAGGGCTTCTTCAAAAGCCCCTCCGGGCACAAGGATCGTTATATATAAGCCTGACGGCTCGCTCTTAGTACATGAAGGAAAAGATAGGGATCCCCTTAACTGGCAGCCCCCCGGGTCTCTCTGCATATCAGATGCTGATAAGGGCTTTCTAGAGATTAGATGTAGAAGCAGAAAATATGGTCATGAGATCGTTTCGATAAGATTTAAAAGGATCTTAACAGCGATCTGGTGTAGGCTTTCAACAAAGGGCTTGGAGATCCACGGTACAGAGAAGGATCTAGTGGAAATAATCTATATGAATCCAAGTGTTATATCACCTAGCGCAAAAGTCGTAGGAAGAGAGGTTGAGACACCGAGCGGCAAAATAGATCTTATATTAAGAGATGACCCTGGCAATATCTATGTAGTTGAAGTGAAGAATGAGAAGGCAGGAATAAGTGCCGTGAATCAGCTAGATCGATATGTAAAGTATCTAGAATCTATGCAGAGCAGATCTCCGGATGTTACAAGAAGGATCATAGGGGTGCTAGTCTCGAACGGCATAACAAGAAGGGCAAGAGAAGCCCTAATAGATCGAGGATACATCTATATAGACTCGATGAGCCTTAAAATTAGTAATACTAGCCAAACACTCATGAAATATGTAAAATAGCAGTATCTAGAGATCTACAAACCCCGAGCATTTTATATACCATTACTTAATGCGCCGATCTTATCTGCTCCCTATTAGTTCCGGGGAAACAACACTTTCAGTTATAAAGCATTCTATAGTGATAGTAATACCTTATCAAGGTCTATACACATTAAAATGTTGGAGAGCTTAGTGTAGATGTAGAGGGTGTGTCTTTTGTATAGATATCTTCTAAGACTCTCTGGCGAGATAGCTCTAAAGGGCAAAATGAGAGGGGTTCTGGAGCAAATTTTAGTTAGAAATATATCTAAAGTGTTGTCACAAGATGTAATCGATATTAGGAGGATAGATGGTGGAAGGATCTATATAGAGGCTAAGAATGAGATTTCAGATGTACTTTCAAGATTTTTCGGTGTTGTAGAGGTTCTAGAGGTTTTTGTAGAGGATTCCAGGGATCTTAACGAGCTTGCGAAGAGGATCAGAGATCTCCTATGTGGTTCTCTAAATGGTAAGAAATTTGCTGTCAGAGCGAGGAGATCCGGCGTTATAGGCTATACCTCTTTAGATGCTGCTAGGATCATTGGAGGCGCTCTTCTCGAATGCTCAAGCGGAGTGGATCTCGAGAATCCAGATATAGAGGTATATGTGGAGATAAGGGGAGGTTCAGCATACATATCTACATCGCTCCTCTCTCGAAAAGGATATGGTGGCTTGCCGCTGGGATCTTCGGAAAAGATTCTCTCTCTATTTTCCGGGGGCTTTGACTCCCCTGTAGCAACTTGGATGGCTATGAAGAGGGGTTCTCCATCAGATCTCCTTCACTACATCATGGGCTCTCTAGAAAATACTGTTAGAGCCCTTAAGGTGGGGGAGACCCTCATGAGGAGGTGGTCGTTAGGTTACGAACCCAGAGTGCTGTTGGTTGACTTCTCCAATATAGTCTCTGAAATAAGATCTAAGGTTAAGAGGAAGCTGTGGCAGCCAGCACTTAGAAGGGCTATGTATATTGTGGGCGAGATAATTATGAGGGAGATTAGCGCAGAGGCCCTGGTAACAGGTGAGGCTGTGTGGGAAGCTTCTTCCCAGAGGCTTAGCGCGCTTTATGCTTCTCAGAAGGGGATAGACGCCCTGATTCTGAGACCGTTAATAGGGTTTGATAAGGTCGAGATAATGAAGCTATCAATGGATCTAGGACTCTATGAGCTAAGCTCTAAGGTTGTTGAGAGCTGCTTCATAGGGAGTCCTAACCCTGTCTATGTAGATGCTGATGAACTGGTAGGTGAGTTCTCCAAAATAGATAAGAGACTATTTGAGGATGTAGCTAAAAACGCTATAGAAATCAGGTATGAAGATGGTTGGGAGGAAAAGGTCAGATCGTTTATGAAAGCATACCAAGAGGTTACAATAGATACCATTCCCGAGGGATATGTGGTAGTAGATATAACTCGGAGGAAAGGCTTGGGATTTATAAGAGGTCTAGATGACCTTGAGGAGATGCTTAGAAGAAGAGAGAAGATAATCCTGGTGTGTGAGCTAGGCGAGGCAAGCGAGGCATTAGCACGATGCCTAAGAGATCGGGGATTTGAGGTATATAGCCTCAGAGGAGGATATAAAAAGCTTAGAGAGCTACTACCAGGTATATAGAGATATAAATATGCTTAGCCTGTTGCTCTGGGAAGCAGACCCTAACTTTAATTCTATAATAGCTAGTCTCGGAATATCGGAATAGATTATCTACTGTTAATGGTTGCTTGGATAATAGATGCTACTCTTATCTCTAACCTTGATCCATACCTCTACATGGTTTTCAAGAGAACTTGTGAGGATCTTCGGCATCAACACTTGCTCTACTTGGAAGAGCCCTGCGTAGTCATTCATGTTTATAGTTATCTTTAAAGGCCTCTCAACCCCTTCCGAGAGCTCTACAGATGTTATAGAGAGAGCCGACATAGCATGCATATCCATCTTTCCCAGTTTGTATGGAACCCTAGCCCTGCCCTGCGACATGTCTGTCCCATCGGCTATTTTAACGATCCCCGCCTCTATGGTTAGGCACCTTCTATCATATTCTGTGGCATATATTATGTGCATTATCTCCTGCCTAATAGCTATGATTCTCCTCCCCTTTTCACCCAATATCTCGGGGAGGATCCTGTCGAGTATATCTTTAGCTAGTATTGCTCCTATAAGCTCGTGATCAGCTCTGTGAACAGCATTGCCTATGTCGTGGAGATATGCGCCGAGGAGTATTACTAGCTTGGCCTCTTCAAGATTATATAGCGTCTTATCCCTCACTCCAGCTGGTACGAGCCCTGCTTTGAATAATATGTTGGCTATTTCTAAAGCCGCCCCAGATACTATTATCGCATGTGTCTTGCCATGGTCATTATATCTCAGCCTAGATACAGCCATTACATTGCTCATCTTAAGCAGTTCTTGAATCTCTTCATCGTTCTCTAAAACCTTTACAGCTTTTGTGAGGAGGGGGCTAGCAGTGATATTCTTTTCAAGAAGCTCTGGGCCGACTATAGCCATAGTTGATCAACCTCCTCTTCTCCTAGCTGGCTTTTCATCTCTAGGATCTTATAGATCTTTGCTGTTGCGTGGGGAAGAGCTCTTAGCAGAGACATTACAGCTCACCACTGGTGTGCCATAAGGTAGATATTGTTTTTTAGGATAATAAGCGTGGATCCACGATGTTTGGCTATTGATTTATCATGTCTATGTAAAAATATATATTTCCAGAACATAGTTTTTATTATGGATGCAGCATTATGATTGTTAAGGATGAACGGTATATATGTATTACAGCTTTGAAGCTGGTAAAGAAGAATCTAAAGTATAGCGATCTACAGGAGGTGTTGGGAATATCTGCCCCTGTGCTATGGAGATATATAGCGGGAGTTGTAAGGCCTACTAAAGAGAGGGCCTCAGAGATACTTAGAACGCTCATCGAGAAGGGGGTTCTCAGAAGAGTTATAACTAAGAGACTCAAGCTAGTTGATGGCGATGTTGTTAACATGTATAGCCTCGTATATAGTACTGACATCCTCTGGCTGGCCTCTATAGAGGCTTACTACTACTTCAAGGATCAACAGCTAGATGTAGCGCTAACAACAGAGGTCGATGGAATACCTGTCGGGCTTGCTATAGCATCGATGCTGGATCTAGATCTTGTTGTTGCTAAGAGGAGGAAGGAGCTGGGGTTCAGCGAGTTCTATGAGGAGACATATCTCTCGAGGGATCCTCCAAGCCTGGTAACTTTATATGTCCCTAGGGAGAGCCTTAAAAAGGGATCTAGGGTTTTAATTGTAGATGATCTCCTGAGAAGTGGGAGGACATTAAAGGCTCTAATAAATATTGTTAAACAGGCTAAAGCAGAGGTTGCCGGGATCTTCTCCCTAGTGGCAGTTGGGAATGAGTGGAGAGATATTATAAAAGATCTGAATGTGAGGACTGTTGTGCTCATCAATAGATGATGCCATAGAGATAGCTGCTGCCTCTTTAGCCTCAGGACTAGCTATAGAGGCATCCTCCTATCCCAAGCCAGGCAATGTCTCACCTATAGGGGATGCCAAGAACCTTACCCACTGGTTCTTCATAGCCACCTCGGCATCAATGGCGATAGAGCTTGAGAAGCTCATAAGAGATATTGTATATAGTAATGCTCCATGTCCTAAGGAGGGTATAGGGGAGAAGATCTACAAGCTATATACTACATCATCGATGCTGCAGGGAGGTAGGAACACACATTTAGGTTACACCATATTAGTAACCCCGATAGCGGTTGCTATGGGGCTTCTGATCAGAGAATTAGGAAGTGCTGGAGGTGTAGAGGCTGAGGAGATATTGAATCTATCGTATGATGTAGCCAGATCATGTGGTTCCCCTGAGGATTTTAGATGGATATCCAAAGCTATATTGGAAGCTTCACCCACATACGTGTTAAAATATATAGGTGTAGGCCCTGACATATATAATGCAGATAGAACTAGAGCTACATTCTGGGACTTTGTAGAGACTTTTAGAAGGCATGATCTCTTGTTGAACGAGATCTGGGATGGCTATCAAAGAGCATATCTCTCATATAAAATTATCTGCGAGGACTATCCCTGGAAGCTATACGAGAAGATCTCCATCGCGTTCATAAGCATTGGAAGTTCAGCTGTAGACACAGTTATAGCTAGAGAGAAGGGCTATAAGGTTGCATTAGACGTTATGAATATCTTTAGAAAAGCATCAACAATTATCAGTAGCGACTCGAAGCTATGGCTAAAATACTTAGAAATTTTAGATAGGGAGCTAAGAGAGAGTAGAATCAATCCCGGATCGATAGCAGATATAGTTGCCGTAGGAACTGGTCTCTGCGTAATGGAAAAAGCTCTAAGCTCTAAGTAGAGGCTCGCTATGAATAGTCGCGATGTGCCTTAACAAAATATTACAAAAATTATTATAAAGATCCATTTTAAAGAAGTATGTATAGATCACCTAATGTATTAGGAGTATTAGGGCTCCTTATAAGCCTTCACATACTTCCGGCTGTTGACAAGTAGCTGGCTTAAAGATCGACAAGCTTATATTCCGTTTAGAGTTTCATATATACAGATAGGAGGATTTGTAACAATGGGATCTGAGGGATTAGTCATAAAGAATGTTAGGGCTTCTATCGAGGGTAAGATCGTGCTTAGAGGGGTAACGCTAGAGATAAAGCCAGGAGAGATCCACGCCCTCATGGGGCCTAATGGGAGCGGGAAGAGCAGCCTGGCATACCTCGTCATGGGGCATCCTAAGTACGAGCTTCTCGAGGGAAGTATATTGGTTGATGGAGAAGATATAACAGGTCTCCCACCAGAGGAGAGGGCTAAAAGAGGGATATTCTTGGCCTTCCAGACTCCACCAGAGACCATGGTTAAGACTAGGAATCTCTTAATACATATAGCAAAGATGAGAGGCGTACCTTTCGCAAAGGCAATAGAGGTTATGAAGAGGGTTAATCTACAGCAGGAACTTCTGGATAGATATCTTAATAAAGGCTTTTCAGGTGGTGAGATGAAGAGATCAGAAATAGTCCAGCTATACCTCTCGAACCCAAAATATCCCATATTAGATGAACCTGACAGCGGGATGGATGTTGAGGGGTTAATAGCTATTGGGAATATTGTTAAGGAGTTGAAGCAGAGAGGCGCAGGGGTTCTTGTGATAACACATGTTGCAAGGCTTTTCAGAGACTTTAGTCCAGATTACGTTCATGTCATGATAGATGGTAGGATAGTACTTACAGGTGGTCAGGAGATAGTAAAGCTTATAGATGAAAAGGGATATGAATATATAAGATCCAAATATGCCCCGCAGGAGGGGTGAGGTTATAAGCTTCCTAGGCGATATATACAGGTTAGAGGTGTTGTAAATATGGGTGTAAAGGAGCATCTTCTGAGATCATTTTATAGGGATCCTGCGGAGGAGGCTCTAGGACATATAGAGGTTGGCGGTGCGGAGCTGGTACTAAAAGGAAGGATCTCTAGGGATCTTGTTGAAGAGATCTCGAGGATCAAGAAGGAGCCTGAATGGATGAGACTATGGAGGCTAAGGAATCTAGAGCTCTTCGAGAAACAACCAACCCCTAAATGGCTTCCAGGCATTGATGAGCTTGATCTAGATGAGCTTAGCCACTATATAAAGCCAGATGTTCCAAAGGCGTCTACTTGGGATGAGCTTCCTAAGGAAATTGTTGAGGCCTATGAGAGGCTCGGGATAAAGCAGGCTGAGATAAAGTTCCTAGCAGGTTTAAATGCTCAGCTAGATTCCGAGACAGTTTTTCTCAGGGTTAAGGAGTATGTAACAAAGAAAGGTGCTATAGTAACTGATATGGACACAGCTGTTCAGAAGTATCCGGATCTTGTTAAGAAGTACTTCATGAGAATCTTCCCACCGGAGCATAAGTTCGCAGCTCTTCATGGGGCTCTGTGGAGTGGAGGCCTCTTCGTATACATACCTCCAGGCGTTAAAATCGAGTATCCTATAGAGGCTTTCTTCCTAATAGGGAAGGCAGGTGAGGGTAACTTCGAGCACAGCTTGATAATAGCTGATAGGGATAGCTATGCACATGTGATAGAGGGGTGTGCTGCTCCGAGACTTAGTAGGCTGAGCTTCCACGATGGGATGGTGGAGATATATGTGCATGAGGGTGCTAAGCTGCACTTCACGACTCTACAGAATTGGTCCTCCCAGGTTATAAACTTCAACAACAAGAGAGCTATAGTTGAGAGGAATGGCTATGTTGAGTGGATAGAAGGATCTATAGGGGCCAGGGTGAGCGCTGTATATCCATCAGCAATTCTAAAAGGCGAGGGGGCGTCTATGGAGAGCTATGTGATAACATTTGCTAGGGATGGGCATATAAAAGATGGAGGCTCGAAGGCCTACCACCTTGCACCTAATACAAGGAGTAGGATTGTTTCTAAGAGCATCTCTATGACAGGTGGGATCAACATCTATAGGGGATTGGTGAGGATCATGAAGGGGGCTAAGAACTCCAAGAGCTATACATCATGCGACTCCCTCCTCCTAGACGAGAAGAGCAAAACATATACATACCCACATATACAGAATGACGAGCCAACAGCCATTATAGGTCACGAGGCTAGCGTGGGTAAGCTGAGTGATCAGCTTATGTTCTATCTGAGGAGTAGGGGCTTCAAGGAGAACGAGGCTCTCAGCCTCATAATAGGTGGGTTCCTAAGTGATGTATTAGCGAGATTACCGTTCGAGCAGGCTGCGCTGGTGAAGGCAGCATTAGATCTTGAGTTTTCCAAGATAGGCTCTGTAGGATAGCAGGGGAATAGATTGGCAGGAGAACATAGAGAGGTTTTGGCTAAGGCATCTAAGCTCTATAGAGAGATACCATATCAATATGTAGCGGATTCACCAACAATTAGATATTATACAGATTGGAGTGTGTTTGATAAGTACAGTCCGGCAGAGGCTAAATATCCATGTGAGCCAGGGGTTACATCTGAAGCTAACGTTGATATAGTTATCAAGGGCGGATGCGTTGAGATAGCTAGAGGGAGAGCTGGTGTTAAGGTTATAGCTATTCATAGAGAGGATCTAGAAGCTCTAGATCTAGATATACCTCTGTTTAAGCTTGTGAGGATAGAGGATTCCAAGGCATATGCTCTTCATATAGCAGGGTTCTCAGCCGGGGCTGTGATATATATCGATAAGGATGTTGAGGAGCCTCTAAGGATCAGAGTATCTGGTGGATCTTCTCATGGTCATCTCTCTCAGCACATAGTAGTCGTAATTGGCGAGGGCGTCTCATCAAAACTCCAGGTAACTGTGGATCCGGCTGAAGATGCTCTGAGAACATTCATTGAGGAGATACTCCTAATGCCGGGGGCTAGACTTGAGATTTCCAATATATCCAGGAACTCCTCTAGGGCTCCGAGTTTCCAGGCCTCACATTATCTTTTACTAGAAGGCTCCGAGGTGATCTCAGGATTCTCTGCAATAGCTGGTAATATGACTAGGATACAGCAGAGGGCTATAGTAGAGGGGAGGGGCGCTAGGCACACGGCATTCGGAGCTGCTCTTGGGACAGGAGAGAATAGGATCCACTATATAGAGAATGCTGTTGTCAGGGGGAGAGATTCTAGGGCTGTGCTTAATGTGAGGGGGATTGCTGCGGACTCTGCTAAAACAGTTGTACAGGCATTCGCTATACAAGAGGAGGAGTCATTCGGATCTGGAACAAATGTTGAAGCATCGACTCTCACAATAGGTAGAGGAGCTCTAGCTGTAACTCTACCAATGCTTGAGGTTAGATGTGGTGATGTAGTTGAAGCCAGACATGCTGCTTCGCAGGCGATACTAGATGTTGATGTCATGACATACCTAAGATCTAGGGGATTATCTGTATATGAAGCTGTTAAGCTCATGACTTATGACTATATAGTAGAGCCCTTCCAAGATCTCCCTGAGTGGATGGTTAGTGGGCTTGTAAATAATATATATTCGGATCTAGATAAAATAGACTTCGAAGCCCTGAAGATCCTCTAGTCTCCTATATAATGGGATCTAATGATATATTCTTTTTGAACCTGATCTGATCACTCGTGAACCACGAGGGTTCCAATATCCTCTCCCCTTACAGCTTGGATAATAGTTGTGGGGTCTCTCCCATCTATTACGGCTACTCTGATCCTGCTTCTCTCTATTATAGAAAGCGCCAGCGGATCTATTAGTTCGTATCTACCCGCTGAAACACTCTGCCTAGATAGTATTCTTCTAAGCTCCTCAACGGATACCCTTTTAAGGAGTTTTGCGTTGGGATCTAATGTTGGATCTCTATCATATATCCCGCTAACAACAGTTGCATAGATCAGGAGATCAGCTGATATCATCTCAGCTATAATAGCAGAGACGGCTACCGTTGATTGGCCAGGTTGGAATCCTCCCGCGGCAACTACAAGCCCTGTGCTCCAGGCTTCTAGCATCTCATCTATATTCCTAACAACCCTCCTATATACTAGATCGCCGAGGGCTATTGTGAAGAGAAGGGCGTTTAACCTTGAAGCCTCTATACCCATGAGATCACATATACCCTCACTACCACCAAGAGATCTGCATGCATCTATATACTTCCTAGCAATACCCCCTCCACCAATTACTACAGCTACTCTATGACCCTCTCTAACGAGCTCTCTAACAACATCTGCAAGTTTTAAAATATATCCAGGATCCTCTGGATTTACAAGCTTACCGCTGATCTTGAGCACCAGCTTCATGGAAAACCACATGCCCAGGTATATAGCTTGAGGTGGAAAAATATAAGCTATCTCCTAACCTAGCCCTGAAAGAAGCTAGGAGACAGTCTAGGTGCTAACCTCTTGCTATCCTAAGGAGATTAGTTTAAAGAGCTCCTGGTGGGCCCGCGGGGATTTGAACCCCGGACCACGGGAGATCCCGCATGGGTCCCGAGTCGGGCTCTATGGTGTCCCGCATCCTACCAAGCTAGACCACGGGCCCCATAGAATATTTTATATAGAAGAAGTTAAAGAGTTTCTATCTCAGCAAGCCACGGGAGACTAGCCATGCTTGATAGGAAATACCTTTAGCCTGAAAGGCTTGTTTAGGCTTCCATCGTATTCTATTATCACATCCTCTACTATCTTCTTCGAGATCTCGATCATTGTATATGCGTGGAGCGTTAGTGAAGCACATGTAACCTCGCTGGGGCCGTCAGAGAGTAGTAAGTAGGGGATTATCATGTCAGACATATGAGTATCTAGAGAAGCTCCTGTCAATATATCGTTTGCTAGTCTAGAGGCAGCCTCAATCCCAACGTCCTCCGCCCTTTTATCCCTCGCCCCTATACTATCTGCTCCCATCCTTGTGTTGCTCGCCTCGGCCCACAAGGCTATACCAGATCCCTGGCCTATATGTGGATCTCTATCTGGTGGATAGCTCTCTATCTCTATCTCTATGGGAACATTCACTCCCATACTAGCGAGCTTTTCTTTAGCAGCTTTAGCCTGCCTCTCAGCTACATGTCTAGGAAGTCTTACGGCATGGCTAATACCTCTAACAGCTATTATTCCTCCCCTCTCGCTGAGGTTTAATGGTTTAAATCCTCTAGGAGGATCTCTTATCCTAGCTATCACCTCACCCCCGCCTCTGGGGTAGTGGCCCCTTCTGATCAGCTCCAGCTCAACCTCATAACCTACTCTGGATAGGTGGTATAGGAAGACATTCTTGAAGTAGTCATATGTGGGGCTCCAAGGCACATCAGTGCCTCCTCTAAGTCTCAACTCCACAGGTTTCTCAGAGAACGCTGCTACGAGGAGAAGGCTCTGTAAAACAAGTGTTATTGAGCCAGCACTCCCTATATCGAAGAAATAAGATCCCCCTGATATCCTCTTAGGCTCGAACTCCACCTCCGTGGATCCTAGAGTAGCGCCTTTAACCCTGGCTCCGGTGATTTCGGCTAATGCCTTTACAACCGTTAGATGCTGCCTTTGGAGCCCTGGGTTCTCTCTCTTAGCCCTTATATTAACAATCCTTACAGGCTTACCTAGCACTGATGCAAGGGCTAATGTGTATCTAAGTATCTGGCCCCCGCCCTCGCCAAAACTCCCATCTATAACTATCAATTCAGTCCCCTCCTAGGAGGCTTCTAATCCTGGAAACCCCATCTATTGAATCTATTATCTCCGCGACAACAGGGGGTACAAGTTCTCTCCACTTCTCATCACCGCTCATCATCATCTTCCTTATCCTTGTAGAGCTATATATCTCTCTTCCAAAAGCCGGAGGTATCAGCACTTCAAAGCCGGCCTCCTTAAATAGCCTGATCACAAGGGGGTTTCTCGAGACAGATGCCTCAAATGGCGGTGTGAAGAGCTTCAGATAGTGGGGCCACACAGAGTTCATGAGTATATCTGGAACCGGTATAATATATATTCTACCCAGATCTATTTTTCCCCATTTTAGCGCCTCCCTTATCATATGCATTCTCTCGCCAGCTGTGAAGGGATTCACCACTGTATGGCTCTCCTGCGCTGTTCCTATCACTATTATCAGCTCCTCAACCCTTTCGAGGGCCCATTTCACAACCTCTAGATGCCCCATGTGAAATGGTTGGAACCTTCCTGGGAAGACCGCTCTCTTATATTTGGTATTGCTATCCACTACTCGATCACCTCTATTAAGATCTCGTCTCCTCTCTTAAGGCCTGTGGATCTCGATAGAGAGCCCATGTAGATCCCTATCTCTATATATCCAAGACTCCCTCTATAAACCACCATCTCGCCGGGTCTTACAAGGCTGAAGCTCTCCTTATAGATAGCTTTATAGCTCTCCCCATGTCTAGCCCTTATCATAACCCTAGCCCCTATATTTATCTCAGCTCCTGTCTCGAATTCCTCGTGGGTACAGCTTGTCACAGCGTTGCCAAATCTATCTATATGTATGATCTTAGTCCTCACGGATCTTCTCGACTTGACACATATAAACTCGATTGGAGGTCTCACAAGCTCCTCAGGCTTTACAGGTGTTCCAAGTTTCTCGGGCGATACGCCGCTCGCTATATATGCTGCAGCTGGCGCAAATATATCTCTCCCGTGGAATGTATGTGCTACAGGCTTTCTATGATACTCCGGATTGTCTAGATTGATCACCATTTCTATGCCGTCCCGCTCAGCTGCTGGAATGAGAACACCATTGTCAGGGCCTACAAAATAGTATCTCCTAGTCACTATCGCTATGGGTCTTCTAGACGAGCCGACGCCGGGGTCTACAATGACTAGATGGATAGTGCCCTCTGGGAACTCCTTATATGATGAGGCTATAATATAGGATGCACCAGCTATGTCGAAGGGTTCTACCTCATGCACAAGATCTATTATATGTGCCGAGGGCGCTATGCTCTTAATTACGCCTTTAAGAATACCAACATACGGATCTTTAAGCCCATAGTCCGTGGTTATAGTTATGTATCCGCTAGGCTTCCTTACCACCCTCCCTCCCCTCAAGCCATAGCTCAAGATAGGACTTAACCACCTGATCCCCAGATATCCCTATCATATTCTTAAGCCTTCTTATTTTCTCCAGAAACTCCTCCGGAGAGTCCACACCATCAACCTCTATTTCTACAAACTTCCCTATAGCCTCTACATCATCTAGGAATATTCTGTAGATGCCAAGCCTATAGATCTTCCTCTTCTTCCTTATAACATGGCTTTTGAAGCCAAGTCTCCTAAAGATCTCAATCAGATCTCTTGGGTTGCTCACGTCGACCGTTATTTCGTCTCTCACCTTGAGATCCCTCCTGATCTTAGGTCCTTTATATGTGATCTCGCCCCTTCTACTCCTGCTACCCTCAGAGATCCTCACCCTCAATGCCTCATCTCTCTCCCTCAACTTTATACATGGATATAGATCTATATAGTGGTCTTCTTCAAAAACCTCCTCCTCATAAACAGCTCCTAAGGACTTCAAAGCCCTCTCTATGCTCTCATGATCCTTTACTCTGAACTTTGCCTCATACTCCATTACCATCTTATCTACGCTCCCGGAATAGATATATGCAGCAGATATTATTTCCACAATACTGCTAGAAAGACCTCGCTGATCTTTAAGAATGCTTCGGTATTAGTGTCGAGATCGAGTTATCCCGCTCCCCGAAGATCGAGACTTTGTGTTGCAAGATCTCTTCCTGAAAATAAGAGACATTATAGGATCATCTAGATATAGATCTGACTTCCTCCACACCCTAAAGGGCGAGGATTCCCCTGCCCTTATAGCGGGGTAGTTTGGGCTACATTCCGGGCTTCAGCCCGGTTTAGCCCTGCGCCCGGTCTTAGGCGTGTTACCCCTACCCCGCATAGTACGGGGCTCGGGGCTATGGCTTTTCTCTTTGAGAGCATATTATATGCTCCTAAGAGATCTGTGTTGAATGCTTTGTTGTGTTTATAGTATTTCAGCAATCCCATGGCTATCCTCCTGTGATTCTCTATTGCCCTGCATATTAGACATGTTTTGATGTGTTCTCCTTATCAATATATTCAACCTCTATTCCATATTCCTCTGCAATCTCCTTCAATCTCCTCAATAGGTGACCGTAGTTCCATATATGAGCAATCTCGAAGTTTATCTTGGAGCCCTTGCAAGGCTCCTGAGAAACATACTTTGGATATCCAATTAATATTCTTCTAACACCTCTTTGATACAGCCATTCTACTGTATTTCTAACAGCCCAGTCTATGTAGCATCTGATCTGCCTCCTCCACCTCTTAAACATCCTCTTAAGACTCTTAGAAGATTTTAAGCCGTATTTGCTTAACATAGCCTGATACTCGAGATCTTGTTCCTCCAGTAGAAGCTTATGGATTTTAAAGGCCTTCCATTCACCAATAATGCAGATTCGTCCTCAACACATACAGCTAAGAGATTGTTGATCCCCACATTTATGTCGGCCTCTCTATCTCCTATTGGTTTAAGAGGGATTCTAAAGCTATTGCCCCTTATTATCTTTCTCTCAACCTCGTAGGATAGGATATGTATATATACCACTTCTCATCATCACTATCATAGCCTATCTCAGCCCTTCCCTGCCTACCAGCTATATGTATCTTACCTGGATATCTAGCCCTAATAGATCCGATAGCCCCCAGGCCTTAATAACTATATATTCACTCTCAACCCTTACTGGTCGTTTCTAAGCACAGTCTAAAGAGTTCTAGCCCTCCCCCTCTTCCTATACCTAGGTGGGCTGATCCTCGTTATGAATAGAAGTAGCCTACCCCTCTCTTAGTCTTCAAAGATGAGAAGAAGCCTTTCCAAACCTCATCGTTCTTATTCAGAACTTGCTGCGCAGCTGCAGAACCTATTAGGGTTTTGTACTTCTCATAGAACTCCTTATATATTTGCCTAAGATCTACCTTCTTTTCTTTGAAGAACATTCTCCTCCTAATGTAGTTGATCTCGTTCCAGAGCTTGGAGGAGAGGCTACACAGAGCTCTCAGCCTAGCCTCGTCCTCTTCTTGGCAACAGCCTCACCACCACCGTCCTCTTCAAGGTATCACGCTTGGGGCTTTGGCGGGCGTAGAGTAGAGTGGTCATCGCTATATTGTAACCGCTAAAGGGTAGCCTGTCAAGACCCCAAAGATATGGAGAACAAAAGCTTATAAGCCTTAG